>CAMWYV010000241.1 GCA_947178565.1 uncultured Porphyromonadaceae bacterium
CAATATGGGAATGCTGACACCTATTTCCACGATCTGATTGTCTTTCAATCCCCGTTAGGCTTCACCAAACTTACGGTCTGTGCCTGTGTAGCCTACCTGCGCGAACAGATTTACCTCGCGCATATTCGCTTTGGCTCTTGCCACCTCATATTCAGCTTCAAGCTGACGGCGCCGCAGATTTTTTGCAAACTTGTTGTTGGTCAGGGCACGCTCTATCGCATCGGCGTATGTCACCTCAATCTCCGGCACGCTGTTTGGGGCTTCCGGCTCAAGTTCAACATCTTCACCGTAATCAAGATATGAGCGGAGAGTGAACATATTGCTCTTGAAGTTACTCAGTCGAGTTGTAAGATCGGAGTTGGCGTTCAGCAGGTTAAGCTCCATTTGCAGCAGGTCGTTTTCGCTTATCTGACCCATGCGGCGCTTCTCCTTCGCCACCTCATAGAGTTTGGTGGCGTTTTCGAGATTCTGATAGGCTATATCGACATTCTCCTTAGCCATCAGCAGGTTGAAGAAGTAGTTGATGGTGCTTATCGCCACATTTTCCGTTTCAGAGAGAAACTGCGCTTTCGCCTCGGCATATTTTACCGGTTCGATTTTCCTGTCCCATTTCACAGTGTTTACTCCAAAAATGGGCTGGTTGAGAGTAAGAGCTACCGGAATACTCATGAAGCGGTTGTACTTGTCATCGCTGAGCTGACGCAGAAAATCAATCGAGCTGTTGAGCGACAGCGTTCCTCCTGTCGGCCAGATCTTCTGACTAAGTGACAGCTCACCGCTCATCTCCAGATAGTTGTTGCGCACAAAACTGTAGTTGCCCTCCGCATTCATATAAGGGCTGTACTGTTTGCGGTACGATGGGATGGTTGCCTTGAAGTTGACTTCAGGCAACAGGTCAGCGCGATAAGTGCGGTATTCCCAGTAGGAGCTACGGAGTTCATTGAGCGCAACTGCCGCCTCGACACTTTTGGCGCGGGCGCGGATTATGGCATCCTCAAGGGTGAGCCGAACGGTTTCGGCTCGCCCTGCGGATGCTATTGAAGCAAAAAGTGCAAATATTAAAAAGATTTTTTTCATGTGTATTACTCATCTTTAAGCGCTTCCGCCGGCTGTACTTTCACAGCTCTCCATGCCGGATAAGCTATGCCGGCAAGGATTGTCAGCACAATAATACCGTATGTGATGGCTATTGTGATGACAAGACGTGAAGGCACTAAAAATTCATTTCTGATATTCATATTCAGTTCGTAGTGACATATCATCCAGTCGCCGACAGCGGCAAGAGGTGTTACCAGAGTGAGCAGGAAAATGGCTTCAGAAGCAAGACGGAGCACTATGGATTGATTTGACGCGCCGTTCACCTTGCGGATTGCTATTTCAGGCACACGCTGGCGGGTGCGGAACCAGAAAGTGCCGAGCAGCCCCAGGAAGATGCTCACGAGCATGAACACCATGCAACCTATATATTTGCGTTTGGTCACATTCATGTCGCGGTTAGTCTCTTCTATCTGGTCCTGATAACTTTTGATAGAACTTATGAATGTGTTGTTCCTACTGTATAGCTTGTCTCTGTCTTTGTTGAAATTGCTGATGAAATCTTTTGTCGCGGAGGGTTTTACACGGACGTTCAGATATTTCCATCCGCTGTATGTTTCAGGATTGCTCTCACTCATACCCGTCACTAAAACGATATCGCGTTTATATTTTTCGGTATCTACCCGTTTCAGATATTCAATCACGGCACCTACCTCTTTATTCTCACCGGAGTTGCCTATATTGGCGCCGACGAGTGATTCGGGGTTCATGGGATGAGACAGCTTCTTATTGTCAGCATCGAAATCTGAAATAAGCGCTTTGCCATCCTCAAGCATCTGCATAAGATCCTCCTGACTGATTTTCGGATCCTTAGCCCTGATTCCTATTGTCTTGATATGTGAGGGAGTTATTTCTCCGGCTCTGACACTGATGGAGGCACTGTCATCATCATTTATGAGTACGGAAGTACCCATATAGTTCATTAATCCCGGTTCCATGCACGATGACATACTCACCGATTCAACATCAGGATTGTTTTTAATCACCTCATAAATAGCCATGCGGTCAAGGTTATCCTGTTCCTCCCCGTTTTCAACAGCCACATACCTCGGACTGTGTTCGGGCAGTGTTCCGAATTCGAGCAGGAAAGTATTGTCGATATCATATCCTTTGGGTTCATTGACAGTCTGTGCGATTACAAAGAGGTAATCGGTGATAAACCACACTATCACACTCACGATAAGCAGCTCGATGCTCATCCACAGGTTAGTGCGCCATTCGTGGCGTATTTGTTTTATAAGTTTACGTTTCATTGTAATGTTATTTCTTCGCATTTATGGCATCTACAACATTGATTCGGCTTGCGCGTATAGCGGGTAAGCCGCTGCTTATAAGATTAAGCACGAAGCAGAAAATAAGCACGTAGGCAAATGTGCTCCAGGCAAACAGAGTTCCTGCACCGGGAGTGAATTCCGTCCGGTAATTCATAAATATACCTGCCGAATAAATGGAGTTGAAGAAGAGCGCGCCGAATATCCATGACAGAATGAGTCCTATCATGCCGCCGGCAAGAGTGATGATCATATTCTCGGTTATAATGGACCGTATGATGCTCAGACGTGTGGCTCCGAAAGCGCGTCTCACACCTATTTCGCTTGTTCTGGCGGCGAGGCGGCTGCGGGTCATTGTGCTCAGGTTGATAGCCGGGATTAGAAGCAGTATCAGATACAGCATATATTCCTTTCTTTTTCCTCCTGAAACATCTGCGGTGTCGTTTGACTTATAAATCATCTCCTCATTGGTGAAAGGTCCACCCTCTATATCTGACTCAAGCTCTTCTGATGCCAGAGACGCATTATACTTGGCTAAGTTGTTGTTCACCTCTTCCTTGATTCCGGCGATGTCTTTCTTGTCTGCCGCAAGCATGGCGACCGCAAATTTGCCGGTGCCGAATTTGTCTCTTTCA
>CAMWYV010000242.1 GCA_947178565.1 uncultured Porphyromonadaceae bacterium
CTCTGTAGCTGTCCACCACTTAAAGCTCCTATTGAGGCATCAGCTTTTTGTTCAAGTTCCACGAGCTTTAAAATGTTATTAGTCAGATGTTTTAATTCATCTTCGGAGATCTTTCCCATACCGGTTATTCCGGAGGATATTACCTGCCGAACAGTGATAGGAAAACGAGGGTCGATACTGTTTTTCTGTGGTAGATACCCAATTGAGAGGCGGCTGACTTCATTTCCTTCGCAGAAATAATTGATCTTACCATGCGTAGGTTTTAGCAATTTCAGAATTATCCGGAGAAGGGTAGTCTTACCTCCGCCGTTCGGACCTGTTATGGCAAGAAAATCATTTTTGTTTACAGTCAAATTGATATCGCTGAGAATACGTTTATTCTCCCTAATCATTTCTACATCAGAGAGTTTTATTAAGTTGTTCATTATTTAGTTGAATCAGTGAGTGTATCAGTGATTTTTTCCATTTCATCCCACCAGTCGTATGTCAGAGGATGAATGATAAATTTTTTAGCACCGGAATGTTTTACAACAGCCTCGCTCTTTGTGCCATCCATTTGAGGCTGAACAAAAAAAACTATGGGATTGCGTCCTGCTGCCATTTCCAACTGCCTTTGCATACCGATAGGTGTGGTTTCTTTATTCTCCATTCCTATAGATATCTGATTCAATCCGTAGTCTCTGGCATAGTAACTGAGAGAGGGATGCCATACCAATACCGATGCTCCTCTGAGAGGGGCGAGCCGTGATGTATAAGCCTTGTCAAGAGAATCAAGTTTGTTGTCCAGAGCGCGGTATCTCTCAGTATAATAGTCTGCATTGGAACTGTCTGATTCAGACAGCGCTTCATACATATTCGTGGCGATGATCCGGGCATTTTTTACTGAAGACCAAGTATGAGGATCAACATCATCAGTATGAGAATGTGGATGCGAATGACCGTGAGTGCCATGAATTGGTTCTATTCCGTTAGAGGTGTCGATAACTCTTATATCAGGATTTGAGGCAGTGATTCTTTCAATAAGACTATTCTCCCACGGTAAATGTCCCATACGCATATACAAGGCAGATTCTGATGCGGTTTTCAATGCCGACATAGGAGGGTCGAAGTTCTCCGGATTTGCATCTCCGGGTAGAAAACTCACCACATTGAGCTTATCTCCGCCAATCTGCTCCAATATCCACCTTTGCGGCTCGATGCTTACGCATACAGTGAGTTTCCCACTTGACTCAGGTGCTTTCCTGCTCGAACATGATGCCAGAATCAAAGTGGCGATAAACAGAAAAGTAATCTTATGCTTGTTCATAAACAATTTTGTGAAGTTTGGATGAGATTTCCTCTGGATTCATCTCTTCTGAGGTGCTCATGAGAATCAGAGGTACAGATGGAAGACCAATGCCATAAGGCAGTTGAACATAATTGTAGTCATTAAAGCTCTTGAATCCGAGTCTTTCATAAAACTGCACTCTTCTGGCTGCATTTTTACCAGTACCGGCAGGTTCCGCCTCAAGCACTACAGGATTGTCTGCTTGTGTGCAGAACTGTCTCAGAGCCTTTGCTCCTATTCCTCTGTTTCTAAGTGCCGGATCGATGACGAAATGCTCAATGTATGTGAAATCGCCTAAGTTCCAGAAAGTGATAAAACCGACCGGATTTCCGTCAAGCATCACAACACTCATTTTCATCGGGCATGTATCACTCTGCGCGCGGGTAACAATATCCTTCCAATCTCTGCGCTCTGCAGCCGGAAACGATTTCAAATATACCCGTTTTAAATCCCTGAGGTCGCCGATATACTGCGGTATGCAATTGACACATCTGGTATTTGAATTACGAAAATAATGCCGGTCAATGAGATAAAATATCAAAGCCGATGAAACAGCTCCGAGGGTGTCGGCTACAACATCGGCGAACTCTGCGCTGCGACCCATATCCATTGCCATCTGAAGGAATTCCACAGCGATGCCGAAACATGAAGAAGTGAATGCGGCAATTATGGCGCAGATACCTGCATGGCGTTTGGTGCCCGCGCGCATAATATCAATAAACAGTGCTCCGGCAAAAGCGCCGAATATAATGAAGTGAGCTACTTTATCTGCTCCTGGAAACAGTTGGATATTGTTATCCGGCAGTGGTTTAGGCATAAGTGTAAGCCAGCAGATGGAGAGCAGTACCACCAGCGTAAAGATATATGGAGGAGACTTGCGGAGTATGGATGTTATCAGTTTCATGTCGCGCAAAAGTAAGAAAAATTTCAATGAGGTAACTCCGAAAGCCCCAAAACGGTTCAATCAAGCGGGTTTTTTAGCAAAATATCACGCCTTATATTATAAAAAATATTATAAAAAGCCGTAACTTTGCATAATAATAAGGAAAAATGAGCGCAGAATCTATTGAAGTTTGCGGAACAAAAATAGTTTATGATGTTACCGGGAGCGGTGCGCCACTGATACTCATGCACGGTTGGGGCTGCAATTCCTCGACAGTAGCCAGCATAGCCGCAATAGCCGGAGAGAATCATACTGTTTATAATATCGATTTGCCGGGACATGGAGCAAGCCCCGAGCCTGAAGAGGTGTGGGGAGTGGAGGAATATACCGCAGCTATTGAAAAGATGGTAAAAAATCTCGGTATTGAGAATCCGAGTATTATCGGACACTCTTTCGGCGGCAGAATAGGAATACTCTTTGCAAGTAGAAATAAGGTTGACAAGTTGATACTTGTTGATGCTGCCGGAGTGAAGCCACGTCGCTCTATCAGATATTACTACAAGGTCTATACCTTTAAGGCTATCAAGGGAATTATTAATCTTTTTCTTGGTAAAGAAAAGGCAAAACCGATAATAGATAAAGTCAGATCCAAAAGGGGAAGCGCGGACTATGCGGCTGCGAGTCCAATGATGAAAAGTATTCTAAGCAAAAGCGTGAATCAGGATTTGCGCAAGTATATGCCGCATATCAAGGCTGACACTCTTCTTGTATGGGGTGAGAA
>CAMWYV010000243.1 GCA_947178565.1 uncultured Porphyromonadaceae bacterium
TCATAGGTGATGCCCAAATCCTGACGCACTTTATTTTTTTCAATATCTAATGCGCTGATAACAATGACAATTTCAGCATGATCCTGCAGATGAGTGAGCATTCTCAACTTACTGTCGGGCTCAAAACCCGGTAGCACTCTGCTGGCATGATGATCGTCAAAAAGTTTTCCACCCAGCTCAAGATAAAGCTTGTTGCCGAACTGTGCGATGCGCTCCTTAATGTGCTCGCTCTGTATCTTCAGATACTTGTCGTTGTCAAAACCGTATTTCATAACGGGATGCAAATATACATTTTTTTCGTCCAACCCACCGCATCCTCCACCCAAATTTTATAGTCTATCCCCTATTCCTTATTTTCGGAATCCAACGATTCTACCGACTTTAAAATCCATACAGACCTAAATAAAAAGCAGACTCGGAATTGCTTCCAAATCTGCCGTTGGTGGAGTATAGCGGACTCGAACCGCTCACCTCGACACTGCCAGTGTCGCGCTCTAGCCAGATGAGCTAATACCCCGATTATGTGCTGCAAAGGTAGATATAAGTTTTTAATTACCAAAAAATCAAGTGAAATATGTAGCTAATTGATGAGTAGCCACTACCTTTGCATCGGAATGGAATATAGAGAAAAAGAGATCTATAAGGTTACTTTGGTTGGGAGCATCGTGAATGCAGTGCTGATTGCGCTAAAGTTTGTCGCCGGTATTTTCGGGCGAAGCAGCGCTATGGTTGCAGATGCGGTGCACTCGCTATCTGATTTTGTAACCGATGTTATTGTACTCGTCTTCGTCAAGATTGCTTCAAAGCCGAAAGATGAGAGCCACGACTATGGGCACGGCAAGTTCGAGACTCTCGCCACCATGATTATAGGTGTTATTCTTATTGGAGCGGGTATAGCCCTGTTTGTCAACGGAATCGGACTCGTTTTACGGAGTCTCCACGGTTATGAACTACCGCGCCCACACATAATCGCCCTAATTGTCGCGGTGATATCGATTCTCTCAAAAGAGTGGCTTTACCGCTACACTATTGCAGCCGGCAAAAGGCTTAATTCGGCTGCCGTGAAAGCAAATGCATGGCACCACAGAAGCGATGCCATATCCTCGGGAGGCACTCTGGTGGGTATTGCCGGAGCAATGTTTCTCGGCGACAACTGGCGTATTCTTGATCCACTTGCGGCTATTGTGGTGAGCTTCTTCATTATAAAAAGCGGTTACGACATTGTTGCTCCCGCTGCCGGAGAACTCCTTGAGCATTCTTTGCCTAAAGAACAAGAAGATGAAATCGAGCGCCTGGTGCTCGGAGTTGACGGCATTGCCTCGGTGCACAAACTACGCACACGCCGGATAGGCAACACAATAGCGGTGGAAATGCATGCCCAGATGCCCGGAAACATCTCTCTTGCCCAGGCTCATAGCCGTTCTACTGAAGCTGAGAAAGC
This sequence comes from uncultured Porphyromonadaceae bacterium, assembly GCA_947178565.1. GTDB lineage: Bacteria > Bacteroidota > Bacteroidia > Bacteroidales > Muribaculaceae > Paramuribaculum. Next base: position 1,442 of record CAMWYV010000243.1, read on the forward strand.
AATCCGTAACAAGTTCGGCAAAGATTGCTTCATCAATATCCACATGGAGCCTGCATCAGCCAGCCATTAACCGAAACGGTTAAGCCTCACCTATGGGAGTCATGTGGTAGCCAAGAGCATTAAGCTCCATAGCCATGCCCGTCAGATAAAGCTGATGCAAAGCGGCGATGTAGCATCCAAGAGCTGCCTCAGTACCCGGCTCAACTTGCTCATGATTCAGAATATTGAGCACTCTTGCCGCACATTCCGCCACCAATTCCGTGATTTTTTCAGCTGCTTCTCCGGTATAGGAGAGGATTTTCTTCACTACGGTATCATCCAGATTGTCATATCCGTCAACATCGCGGATCGTCTCATATATATCTTTCTTTGCCGAGTATTTCTCCCAATCGGTATCCCAGTAAAAAGCCATAGCCATACCTATAAGCATCATCCATCCAAGTGATACTACCGGATAGTTCTGAAACTCTTTTGCCCCGTCCGGCATATATGCGCGTGCAATCTCGCCCCAACGACCCTCAACGTCAATACATTCCGGCACATGGCTGTCAAGAGCCTCATTTTTCTGAAGAAATTCAATCAGATCCTTGCGCACCTTCTCTTCAAATTTTTCTACAAGTTCTTTCATACGTAATCGTGCTATATGTTATATATGGTGTAACACCGCGAGGGCATATATGGTTGTAAAAAAATGAGGCTGCGCGAATGCACAGCCTCATTGAATATTGTCAGCTAATTCTTAGAGCTGAGGACCTGCTGCTACAAGAGCCTTACCTGCAGGGTTGTTTTCAAACTTCTTGAAGTTGTTGATAAACATTTCTGCGAGCTTGGTAGCTTTTGCTGTCCACTCCGCGGGGTTAGCGTAAGTGTCGCGGGGGTCGAGAATCTTCGGATCAACACCGGGAAGTTCGGTGGGAACAGTGAAATCGAAGATGGGAAGCTTCTTGGTAGGAGCGCTGAGAATTGCACCGTCAAGAATAGCGTCGATGATACCGCGGGTGTCTTTGATAGAGATACGTTTGCCTGTACCGTTCCATCCTGTGTTCACGAGATAAGCCTTTGCTCCGCTCTTTTCCATACGCTTAACGAGTTCTTCAGCATATTTGGTGGGGTGGAGTGAAAGGAATGCAGCACCGAAGCAAGCAGAGAAGGTGGGAGTGGGCTCTGTGATGCCACGCTCTGTACCTGCGAGCTTAGAGGTGAAACCGCTGAGGAAGTAATATTTGGTCTGCTCGGGGGTGAGGATAGACACGGGAGGAAGCACACCGAATGCGTCAGCACTGAGGAAGATAACGTTTTTAGCGGCAGGACCACGGCTGGGCTTAACGATATTCTTGATGTGATCGATAGGATAGCTTACGCGGGTGTTTTCGGTCACGCTCTTGTCTGCGAAATCGATTTTACCGTTTTCGTCAACAGTAACGTTCTCGAGAAGTGCGTCGCGGGTGATAGCGTTGTAGATATCGGGCTCGCTCTCCTTGTCGAGGTTGATAACCTTAGCGTAGCAGCCACCTTCGTAGTTGAACACACCGTTGTCGTC
>CAMWYV010000244.1 GCA_947178565.1 uncultured Porphyromonadaceae bacterium
AGATTGCGCGACCAGTATGCCGGCACAGAAGAGGCTGCCGCAGCTGCAAAGAAAACATCATCAAAAACAAATGCGGGTAACAAACTCGAAGGCACAAGAGAATCACGTCTGCGCACCGTAAAGAAACCGGATGACTACACGATCTCAAAGATGGGAAGTGTGTTTGACATTATGCTCCCCGACTCTCTGCAATATTCCCTTTCCGACACAGTGACAAGAAAAAAGATCTACGGTCACGATATTTTCACAACAAAAGATCTCTCGTTTGAGCCCAACGAAAATATGGCTACCCCCAGCGATTACCGTCTCGGTCCGGGTGATGAAGTTGTGATTGACATATGGGGGGCAAGCGAGGATCAGATTCGCGACTACATCTCACCTGAAGGAAACATTATAATCTCACAGATTGGCCCGGTATCGCTGAACGGACTTACCATCGCCGAAGCAAACAACCGCCTGAAACAGCTTTTCGCAAAAAAATATGCAGGTGTGGAAGATGAGGAGACCGACATCAGCATCAACCTCGGCGAAATCAGGAGCATCCTCGTCAATGTGATGGGCGAGGTGAATGTCCCCGGCTCATATCGCCTATCCCCATTCTCCAATGTTTTCAACGCGCTATATCGTGCCGGAGGTATCAATGAGGTCGGTTCACTACGTAATGTGCACATTATCAGAAACGGCAATCGTCTTGTGGATGTTGACATCTACGATTATCTATTCGGAGGCAAGCAGGCTGGAAGCATTCGTATGCAGGAAGGCGATGTGGTAATAGTTCCTCCTTACGAACAACTCGTCAACGTAGAGGGCAACGTTAAACGCCCGATGTATTACGAGCTCAAGGAAGGAGAAACACTTTCAGACCTTCTGAAATATTCCGGCGGGTTTGCCGGAAACGCCTACACCGATATGATTACTGTAAATCGTCCTACCGGTAAAGAGAATGAGATATACAACGTCGATAATATGAATTTCTCAGGCTATCGCCTTAAAGACGGAGATATTGTACACATCGGCGAGGTGAACGAGCGCTTCCTCAACAGAGTTGAACTCAGAGGTTCCGTACTTCGTCCCGGAATGTATGCTCTCGGAAACGGCAATACAACCCTCAAAGACATTATCAAGGCTGCACAGGGACTGTCGGAAGACGCATACCTTGACCGTGCGATTCTATATCGCGAAGGTGAAGGTCAGACACTTGAGGCACAGGGTATTGCACTCGGTGATATCCTTGAGGGAAGAATGAAGGATATCGTATTGCGTCCAAATGATATTCTTGTTGTGTCAAGTGCTAAAGAAATAAACGACCAAGGCGAAGTTACTATTAACGGTCAGGTTGCCGATCCGGGTGACTACCCATACGCGAAAGGTATGTCTGTTGAAGACCTTATTGTCATGGCAGGAGGTCTCCGCCAGGGAGCATCCACAGCAAGGGTAGATGTGTCACGACGCATAATGGACCCGACAAGCATGCGCCCGACAGAGCAAACATCAAAAGTCTTCACATTCGCTCTACAGAACGGACTCCTTATTAACGGTGATCCGGAATTCCGCCTCGAACCCTACGATATTGTGGAGATTCGAAAGAGCCCCGGATATCAGATACAGAAACTTGTGACAGTTGAAGGGGAAGTGCTTTTTGAAGGCGAATATGCCCTACAGTCAAGAAATGAACGCATCAGCGACATCATACGACGTTGCGGAGGCATTATAGAAGGTGCATATCCACGTGGAGCAAGACTCCTCAGAAAAATGACAGAGGATGAAATCGCTGCACGCGATGAATCGCTTCGCCTCGCAACCCAAAACTCCGAAGACTCCATCTCTGTTGACAAACTCGTGCTCACCGAAGTTTACAGCGTTGGTCTTGAGCTTGAAAAAGCGCTCAGCTATCCCGGTAGCGCATACGACCTCGTGCTTCAGGAGGGTGACAAGCTCGTTATTCCTCAGGAACTCAGCACCGTCAAAATCAGTGGCGATGTAATGTTCCCCAATGTTGTCGGCTTCCAACCCGGCAAAAAACTCAGTTGGTATATCGACCAGGCTGGCGGATATGGCGAGAGAGCAAGAAAAAGCAAAGCATTCGTGGTATATATGAACGGCATGGTGGCAAGAGCGCAGCGAAATACTCCCATAGAACCGGGATGCCAGATTATCGTTCCTTCCAAGCCTAAGAACGGAGGCACAAACTGGGCACAGATTCTCGGATATGTCAGCTCGTTCTCCACACTTGGCACCATGGCGGCTACAATCTACTCCATATTCAAGAAATAACTATCATGCAGGCAGAGCAGAACAAGAATATAACCAATACAGACGATACCGAACAGGAGATAGACCTGTTGGAACTCGCGCGTAAATTATGGTCTGAGAAACGCAAGCTCCTGAAATGGGGTGGATTCGGGCTTCTTGCCGGAATAATCATCGCGCTCTCAATTCCTAAAGAATATACCACCACCATCAAACTTGCACCCGAAGCCACCCAGGGAGGTGGCGGTTCAGCCAACCTAGGAGCACTTGCCGCACTCGCAGGCATCAACACCAATATGAGCCAGGGCAAAGACGCTTTCAGTCCGCAGCTTTACCCTGACATAGTCAGTTCAATCCCTTTCTCGCTCGATCTTTTTGACGTTGAGGTCACAGAAAAAGACGGCACACATAAAACCGTTGAAGATTATGTCAGCCATAACCTCTCCGCCCCTTGGTGGAGTGCCGTAATGTCTCTCCCCGGCAAAGCGGTGGGAGGAATTATGTCAGTTTTCAGATCCTCAGGCGACAAAGGTGACAAAAAGACTGTTGATTCATTTCAACTTACTCCGGAGCAAAATGGCGTTGTCAACACCCTCGGTGCAAGAGTTGGTGTGGATGTCGATTCCAAAACTTCGGTCATATCCATCAGTGTTACGATGCAGGATCCTATGGTATCCGCCATCCTTGCAGACACTGTGGCTGAACGTCTCAAGGCATACGTTACCGACT
>CAMWYV010000245.1 GCA_947178565.1 uncultured Porphyromonadaceae bacterium
CCGCGCGAATGAATCCTTTTTCAAAGTCTGTGTGAATCACTCCTGCGCATTTGGGGGCTTTGCTTCCGCGAAGGAATGTCCATGCCCTCACTTCGTCAGCACCTGCCGTGAAGAAGGTCTGGAGGTCAAGGATGGCATATGCAGCACGGATTAGTCGTGCCACTCCTGATTCTTCGAGTCCTATAGACTCGAGGAATTCTTTTCTGTCCTCAAAGGTCTCCAGTTCGGCAATTTCGGCTTCGGTCTGAGCGGCAACTATCAGCACACCGGCATTTTCATCTTTAACCGCCTCTTTAACCGCTTCCACGTATGCATTGCCTGTAGCGGCAGATGCATCGTCAACATTACACACATATAGAACCGGCTTTGAGGTAAGGAGGAAAAGCTCGCGTGCAAATTTCTCCTCATCCGGAGTTTCAAGCGCCACGGATCTTGCCGGCTTTCCGGCTTCAAGTGCTTCCTTGATTCTGGCAAGTACCTCATACTGCATTTTTGCGGTTTTGTCGCCGCCCGTCTGTGCCTGCTTGTAGGTTTTGGCTATGCGGCTGTCAACGGTTTCAAGGTCTTTGATAAGGAGCTCGTAGTCGATAATTTCCTTGTCTCTCACCGGATTAACCGACCCGTCAACATGGGTGATATTGTCATCGTCAAAACATCTTAGCACATGTATTATAGCATCGGTTTCCCTGATGTTGGCGAGGAACTTGTTACCGAGACCCTCTCCTTTGCTTGCGCCTTTCACGAGTCCCGCAATATCCACAATCTCGACTGTGGCGGGTACAATACTCTTCGGGTTGCATATTTCAACCAGTTTATTGAGCCTGTCATCTGGAACGGTGATTACTCCAACATTAGGCTCAATGGTGCAGAAAGGAAAGTTGGCGCTCTGTGCCTTTGAGTTTGAGAGACAATTGAAGAGGGTTGACTTGCCTACGTTGGGAAGTCCAACTATGCCGCATTTTAATGCCATATATGTTTAGTCGTTAGTTTATCAGTTGATTAGTTGTTGGTAGAGAGATTACGGTTGCAAAGGTAACTATTTCTTTTGGAAGAGTTGTGATATATTATAAGCTATCTCTTTGGCTCTTGACATCATGGGAGTGATGCCTGGCCGGAACGGGTGCTCCACGGAAGGTGTGTAAATCTTGAGTTTGCCGGGATGACAAACAATTCGGGTAGTGACCCCGAGTGTAATCGGTTCTCCGTCAACATGAGCCGGTCCTGGTGCGTTACGTGTAATTGTCGCTTCAGATGTGCGGAAAGAGTGGATGAGGGTATTGCGGTCAATGTAACCGGTAAGCAAATCCACTCCCACAAGTGCGGTTGTTATCGGGTTGCCTGAATGTATTATGATGATATCAAGCAGTCCGTCCGTCATGGATGCCTGTGGCGCGATATAGGCGTTGTTGCCATACTGGGAAGCATTGCACGCAGCTATCACAAAGGCTTTTTCGGTGAGTACCTTTCCGTTGGCTGAAATTATATATTCATCTGAACTGAATGATCGGAACTCTTCAAACGCGCTTTTGATATATTTAGCGAATCCGCGGTGCTTCCCTTCGGCAAACCGCTTGCTGACAGCGGCATCGAAACCCATACCGAATGTGCAGAAAAACGGCATGTCGTTTGCCGTGCCGAAATCACATGGGATAACATGATTTTCGGCAATAGTACTCAGCGCGCCTTCAATATTTATCGGAATCTCAAGATGTCTTGCCAGTCCGTTTCCTGAACCGCAAGGAATGATGCCGAGTGCGGTATCAGAGCCGCAAAGCGCTTTGGCTGTTTCATTGACAGTGCCGTCTCCTCCGGCGGCAATTACCGAATGATAGCCTTTCTCCACCGCTTCCTGAGCATATCTCGTCGCATCACCTTTTGCTGTAGTCCATGCAACCTCTATATCCAGATCCGTCCCGGCGAGTTTGTCTCGCACAATCTTATCCAGCCCACGCTTATTTGTTGTGCCGGATATCGGGTTAATAATAAGTAAACACCGTTTGCTTTCCATAATCCGGGTACAAAAGTAAGAGTTGTGCGGCTAAATTCCAATCCGGGTATTAGAAATAGGGAAGCGCTATTCCTCTTTTTTATAAAATCGCACGTAGTCTATAAGCATTTCCACGGGTAGGTCTGCCGGGTCAACCTCGCCAACCCATTTCCCTCCGAGCTGCATATCTATGAGGAGATAATACGAGCCGTTGCTGAAAGGGAACTGTCCTTCTGTATCAGTATCGATTCTCGGATAGGTAAAGGTGTGGGAATCATTGATATAGAAGCTTATGGAATCGGGATAGAGCTCAACGGCATACACATTATATTCCTCCGGGTTTATTGAACCCACGGAACCGGACTTGGGCTCTTTGATATTCAGGTTGTAGGTGTAGTGTGAGTGAATGGTCTGATATGCGATAGAATCATAGTTTAGTCGCTCCATGATGTCAATTTCTCCTCCACGCGGCCATTGTCCGTCCTTATGGTCTTTGTATGGAAGCATCCATATGGCCGGCCAGGCGCCGGTAGCGCCCTTCAGTTTTGCGCACACCTCAATCCTACCGTTTGAAAATCCCTTTTTATCTTTAGTATAAATGCCTCCTGTCAGATAAGGCACGGAGTCATTGCAGCCCTCGTATGCGGCGATACCTTTAAGTACTATATTGCCGTTTCTCATATCATAGCAAGTGTCTGCTTTTGTCATATAATTGTTCCAGTCGGCATGTCCTCTGTCGATTCTTGACCAGATGGCAGAATCTGGTTCGGATCCGTCAAAATTGTCTTCCCACTCCAGTACCCATTTCGGAGGCGCGGCATGGAGCGTGGTGAAAAGTGATAAAGAGATTACAAGAAGTGTAATTAGAAGTGATTTCATGATGTCTGATTTATTAGATGTTACAAAGATAGTCACAGATGAATAAAAAATGCTATTTTTGTAAAAAATTGAAATGAGAACATATAATAATCTTAGCG
>CAMWYV010000246.1 GCA_947178565.1 uncultured Porphyromonadaceae bacterium
CTGTATAAGTGTATTGCATACACATAGCGCAAAATTATAAATATTATTGCATTACCAAACTCATTTAAACAATATTTAACAGGGGCATGACGCGTCATGTGCGCCGAGGGGATAAGGAGTTTTAAGGTCTTTAGGGTCTTTAACGACCTTAAGGACTTTAAGGACCTTAAATTTTTACTATCTTTGCGGGTGCGATGAGAAAGGTGATAACATTTATCGGGGCGGCGCTGATTGCCGCAGCAGCCGCGGGAGCCGAGCCAAAATCGTTTAGAAGTTTAGCAATTCCGGTTTCAGCAGGAAGTCAATCAAACCGATAGTGACTATACCTTCCCCGTTTCTTTTGGGTTTGATGTAGTCTTTGACAATTATAATTTTCTTGAATGAATCGTCAATGTTAAGCAGCGAAGCAGATTCCTGACGCTCCTTTGAGTCTGTAGGCATCATGAAGGCAGACTGGATATAATATCGTTGGCTGCCTTGATTAGCCACGAAATCGACCTCGTACTGCTTGCGGATGGTTTTCCCCGTTTTGTCAACCGTCCGATGTTCCACCATACCGACATCAACCTGAAAGCCACGTATCCTGAGCTCATTGAATATAATATTTTCCATAATGTGGTTTTCCTCCTGCTGCCGATAGTCAAGAATAGCGTTGCGGACTCCTAAATCCGAAAAATAATACTTAGACAGGGTATTTATGTATTTCTTCCCCTTAATGTCATAGCGAATTGCTTTTTCGGTTAAAAAGGACTCGCAAATGTATGTCAGGTATTTATCAATGGTTTTGTTGGATAGAGATAATTTTTTCAGGCTGTTGAAGGTGTTAGCCAATTTATTTGGATTAGTCGGAGCACCTATTATAGATGCGATAATCTGAATCAACTCCTTTAGCTCCGGCTCTCCTTTCAGTCTATATCTTTCAACTATATCTTTTATATATACCGTTGAGAACAGTCTTTTGAGGTAGTCTATTTTCTTCTGTGGCGTTTCTAATGTGAGTACATGAGGCAGACCTCCGTAAGTATAATAATCAGTCCAAGCCTCGATCGGATGGCGATTGTCCACAGACATAAATTCGGCAAAAGAAAGAGGGAACACATGAATTTGATCTCCTCGTCCTCTGAACTCCGTTACTATATCCGTTGATAGAAACCGGGAATTGCTACCTGTCACATACACATCGGCATTCGGGATCTTGAGATAGCTGTTGAGCACATCCTCAAACTCAGGTACGTGCTGCACTTCATCAAGAAGGATGTAATATATCATGCTGTCCGTCATTTTAGAGTCAATGTGGGCAAGAAGCGCATCCGGGTCGCGCAAAGAGGCATTGCGCCGATCTTCCAGATCTACTTTAATGATATGGTCATCAGCAATTCCCTGTTCTTTCAGATAATCATAGAACAAGTTGAACAGCAGGTATGACTTACCGGATCGTCTTAATCCGGTAATAATTTTTATTAAGCCATTGTTTTTGCTTGCAATAAGTTGATTCAGATAGTGTTGTCTCTTGATAATCATAATTATGCTCCCAAAAAGTGACATTTTTGTCATTTTTTTGGAATACAAAAATAATTGTCAGACCTGATATACGCAATGTCTCACTCCCTAAAAGTGACAATTATGTCATTTTTTTGGAGTAGTCGCGGACATCGCTTTTTTTACTACCTTTGCGGGTGCGATGAGAAAGGTGATAACATTTGTGTGGGCGGCGCTGATTGCCGCAGCAGCCGCGGGAGCCGAGCCAAAGGATAGCGCTGCGGTGAGCTATATGCCTCAGTTTCACGGCACAGTGAGGGCGCGTTTCGAGTATGCCACCGCCGGGGGTGAATATAGATTTCAGGTGAGAAACGCGCGCTTTGCTATCAACGGCAATATCAGCCGGGAGATAAGCTATTTTGTGAACACCGATCTCTGTGACCGCGGCAAGATGAAGATTCTCGATGCATGGGCAAAGGCGGAGTTTGTGCCTCATCTGAGCCTTCAGGCAGGTCAGTTCAGAATGCCTTTCGGGGTGGATCCTTTTCGGGCGCCGCATCAGTATTATTTTGCAAACCGCTCGTTCATAGGCAAGCAGATGTGTAATTACCGCGCTGTGGGTGCTATGCTGATCTATGATTTCGCCTGCGCGCCGCTGAAACTGGAGGCGGGGGCGTTTAATCCCTACTCTATCGGCGATCATACCGGTTGGGGCAAGAAGCTCGCGGCGGCGGGCAAAGCGACCCTCGGGTTGGGTGACTTCAAGGTGAGCGCGGGCGGTGCAAGCATCTATCCGTCGGGTATAAGAGCCAATATGACGGGCGCCTGCCTGAGCTGGAGCCGCGGCAGATGGATTGCGGAGGGTGAGTATATGTATAAGCACTATCTTCACGGGGCGAGCAGGAATGCGCACGCCTACAGCGTTTTCACCAGCTATTATATGCCTGTGAAGGCGGGGATATTCAATCGGCTGTCGGTGCAGGGGCGCTTTGACGGAATCACCGACCATTCTGACTGCGCCAAAGATGAAAACGGGCTGCTGCACATAACCGATGCTGCGCGAAACCGTATCACCGCCGGCGCTACGCTCACCACTATGAAGGCTAAGAATATGTTTTTTGATTTCCGGGTGGATTACGAGAAAAATTTCTATCGCCACGGGTTCAAGCCGGCTCCGGAGTATGGCGACAAGTTAGTCGCCGAGATTGTGCTCCGCTTCTGAATCAGCCTTTTGCCGGCTTTTGCGGCGTGGATTGTCCGGGAACCAGCCTTTTGCCACCCGCTGCGGCTGCTCGAAGATCTCCTTGATTGTCCAGAATGATGAAAAGGCGGTGACTCCCAACAGGGTTGACCACATCACCTGCTCCACGGCAAAGGAGAGGGCGCAGCACACCGCGCCGAAAACCAGAAACCACCACCAGCAGCGGGTGCCGAAATAGTAGTGACATTTGATTACAATGGGGTGAAACACACCTATTATAATA
>CAMWYV010000247.1 GCA_947178565.1 uncultured Porphyromonadaceae bacterium
CGCGCAGGACGGATGCGTTGTCAAGACCGCGGGTGTTGACGAGAGTATCTTCCGTTTCAGCGGTCCCGCCAAGGTATTCACCTCGCAGGAGGATGCTGTTGACGGCATTCTGCGCGACAAGGTGAAAGCGGGCGATGTTGTTGTGATCACCTACGAGGGACCGAAGGGCGGACCGGGAATGCAGGAGATGCTTTATCCCACGAGCTACATCAAGAGCAAGCATCTCGGCAAGGAGTGCGCTCTGATAACCGACGGGCGTTTCAGCGGCGGCACATCGGGGCTGTCTATCGGTCATATCTCTCCCGAAGCGGCAGCCGGCGGCGCGATAGGGCTTGTGCGCGACGGCGACATCATAGAGATAGATATACCCGCGCGCTCCATAAACGTGCGCCTGAGCGATGCGGAGCTTGCCGCGCGCCGCGAAGAGGAACTTGCCAAAGGCGACGGCGCCTTCACTCCGCAGGGACGCGACAGGGTGATAAGCAAAGCGCTCCGCGCCTATGCAGCGGGGGTGACAAGCGCCGACAAGGGTGGCGTGAGACTCTGATTTACGAATAAAAAAACATCCTTATAATATATGAGTGAGAAAATATCCGGAGCGGAGGCATTGATCAGGGGACTGGTCGCCGAAGGGGTGGAGAGAGTGTTCGGCTATCCCGGCGGGGCTATTATCCCGGTCTATGACAAGCTCTATGACCATACCGACGAGCTGATTCATGTGCTAACCCGCCACGAGCAGGGTGCTATTCATGCGGCGCAGGGCTATGCCCGGGTGAGCGGCAGGACGGGCGTCGTGATCGTGACTTCCGGCCCCGCCGCGACGAATGTGATCACGGGACTGAGTGACGCGCTTATGGACAGCACTCCTCTGGTAGTGATCACCGGGCAGGTGTCATCCTCTCTTCTGGGCAGTGACGCTTTTCAGGAGACCGATGTTGTGGGCATCACGCAGCCTATCACCAAGTGGGCGTATCAGATAAGAAACGCGGAGGAGATAGAGGAGGCGCTGGGCAGGGCTTTCTATATCGCCAACTCCGGTCGTCCGGGTCCGGTGGTGCTCGACTTCGCCAAAAACGCGCAGAACCAGCTGATCGAGTGGCACGGCTACCGCAAGTGTGACTACATACGCTCCTACAATCCATCGCCGGCTATTCCGGAGGGGGACCTTCGGCGCGTAGCCGACCTGATAAACGCGGCTAAGAAGCCGCTGATCATCGCGGGACACGGCGTTATGATCTCCGGTGCGGAGGATGCGCTGCGCACTCTTGCCGAGAAAGCGGATATTCCGGTGGGAAGCACTCTTCTGGGTCTCTCAAGCATGAATTCCGACCATCCGCTGTTCAAGGGTATGGTGGGGATGCACGGCAATATCGGTCCGAACTTCAATACCAACCGCGCGGATGTGCTGGTGTGCATAGGCATGAGATTTGATGATCGCGTGACCGGCGAGCCTGATAAATATGCTCCGCAGGCTAAGATAGTGCATATCGACATCGACGCTTCGGAGTTTGACAAGAATATAAAGACCTCGGCGAAAATCCACGGCGATGCGCGCGAGGCTCTCGAGGGCTTGCTGCCGATGGTGCGGGAGAACAGGCACACCGACTGGGTGCGCAGCTTTGACGAGGCAAACGCCGTTGAGCGCGAAAAGGTTATCAAGAACGCCGTTTCGGGTACCGACCCGACCGCTCCGCCCCACATGGGCGAAGTTGCGCTGAAAGTATCTCTCGCGGCGGGAGCTGACCCGGTGCTCGTTACGGATGTGGGTCAGAATCAGATGCTGTCGGCGAGATATTTCAGGTATTCCGCTCCCAGAAGCATCATCACCAGCGGGGGACTCGGCACCATGGGCTTCGGGTTGCCCGCGGCTATCGGAGCCAAGATGGGTGCGCCCGGCAGAACGGTGTGCTATTTCGGCGGCGACGGCGGTTTCCAGATGACGATGCAGGAGCTCGGAACAATCATGCAGTATGGCGCCGCGGTGAAAATCATTGTGCTCAACAATGATTTTCTCGGCAATGTGCGCCAATGGCAGGCGATGTTCTTCAACAACCGCTTCAGCCAGACTCCCATGGTCAATCCCGACTTCAACAAGATTGCGGATGCATACGGTATCGCAAACGAAAAAGTGACGACCCGCGCGGAGCTTGACGGGGCAATAAGGTGCATGATGGATTGCCCCGGAGCGTTTCTGCTGAACGTGCGCATCGACGAGCGTGACATGATCTTCCCCATGACCCCCAACGGCTTCGCGGTCGATCATATCATACTCAACGAGGATGAGGATATTTTTACAATGAATGACGATGGACAACAATAATACACTCTTCACCATAACGGTTTTCAGCGAGAACCATGTAGGACTTCTCAATCAGCTGTCCATTATTTTCACCCGCCGCTGTCTCAATATCGAGAGCGTGTCGGCGAGCCGCTGCTCTATTCCGGGGGTGCACAAGACCACCATGACCTGCTACAGCGACCGGGTGACCATGGAGAAGGTCATCAGCCAGATCGAGAAGCGCATAGATGTGCTCAAGGCTTTTCTATATACCGACGACGAGATTGTGTATCAGGAAGTGGCGCTCTACAAGGTGCCTACCTGCAAGCTGCTCGATGAGGAGCACCTGGAGGAGATTATCCGCCGGCACAATGCGAGGATACTCGAAATAAGCCGCGACAACACGATTATCGAGAAAACGGGACACAATGATGAGACGGAGGCGCTCTTCGAGGAGCTGAAGCGGTATGACATCCGTCAGTTTGTGCGCAGCGGTCGCGTTGCGATCACCAAGAGCCCCTACGAGCTTGTTGACCGCTTCCTCGCCGAACAGGAGGAACGCAAAATGAGAATAGGCAAGTGATGGGCGAGCTCACTATCACCCGTACTCTCACGGCGGCAGGCTGCCACGCGCAGATGGAGCTGCCGCTGCAGTCGCTCGTCAGGGATCTCATCGCTGCGGCT
>CAMWYV010000248.1 GCA_947178565.1 uncultured Porphyromonadaceae bacterium
GTATTATTTCAGAGGGCTTATCGGTAAGTTTTGTTGGATTTATTGCTTGTGCCATAATTCCGGAAATCAGTAATAATGTATAAGTTATTTTTATTTTCATAATAGATGCTTCATTTTCAAAGGCAAAGTAACTGATTTAATTTCACACTATGGCAACCTCCATTACAGAATCTTTTACCCGAATTACATTTGAGGTCATTTGCAATGATAGAATTTTATCGGAAAAGTTGTCTGAGCCTTACCGGATTGTTACTTTTGTAAAAATATAAACCCATTAGTATGAACCGAAATAATACCAATTATTATACTGCAAAAGCAACCCGAGGCATGTACGACTACAGATATGAGCATGACGCATGTGGAGTAGGATTGCTTGTAAATGTCGGTGGAAGGAAAAGCCATAGACTTGTTGAGCAGGCACTGCAGGTGCTTGAGAATATGGTGCACCGCGGTGCGGAAGGTGCCGACCCTAAAACCGGTGACGGTGCCGGAATAATGGTTCAGATTCCACATGAATTTATTCTTCTTCAGGGAGTACCTGTGCCGGAAAAAGGACGCTATGGCACAGGCTTGGTTTTTATGCCTGACCATTTGCATTCTCAGGAGGAAATTCTTGACATTATTGAACGTGAAGCCATGGCGGACGGCATGACACTTATGGCTGTGCGTGATGTGCCTGTAAATAACTCAATGCTTGGAGAAGTGGCTAAGAATGCAGAGCCGGTCATTAAACAGATATTTATCAGCGATGAAGAGAGCGATCGCCCGATGGAGCTGCGTCTGTATCTCCTACGCAAAAGAATTGAAAAAAAGATAGCCGCATTATCTATTGAAGGCAAAAATGATTTTTACATATGCTCCCTCTCTTCAAAAACTATAGTTTACAAGGGAATGCTCACAAGTATGCAGTTGAGGTACTATTACCCGGATCTCATGAATCCGAGATTCACCTCGGCTATGGCTCTTGTGCATTCAAGATTCTCTACCAATACGTTCCCTGCCTGGAGCCTTGCCCAACCGTTCAGAATTGTCGGGCATAACGGTGAAATTAACACCATTCAGGGTAACCGGCTGTGGATGAAAGCGAGAGAAAGCGTTTTGCACCCCTTGGCATTCGGTTCGCAGGATATGACGCCGATCATCCAGCCGGGCATGAGCGACTCAGCTTCACTCGATAATGTGCTGGAATATTTCATAATGGCTGGTATGTCACTTCCACATGCACTTGCTATGCTTGTGCCGGAGTCTTTTAATGATAAAAATCCCATTTCCCCGGCTCTCAAGGCTTTCTATGAATACCATTCAATATTAATGGAGGCATGGGATGGTCCAGCGACACTACTCTGCTTTGACGGTAGATATGCGGGGGGAATGCTTGACCGAAACGGTCTCCGACCCGCCAGATACCTGATTACAGATAACGATACTGTCGTTATCGCCTCTGAAAGCGGCGTACTCGCCTTTGATCCATCGGAAATAAAGGAGAAAGGACGTCTCCGACCCGGTAAAATGATGCTCATCGACATGGAGAAAGGAAGGATTCTACATGATGATGAAATAAAGCAAGGTCTCGCTGACATGGCTCCATATCGTGATTGGCTGGCAAGAAACCGCGTAAAACTTGATGCAATCTCATCTGGAAGAAAAGTAGCCGAGAATGTTGAAAACTTTGAGCGTATGCTCCATACATTCATGTATGACAGCGAAGAGATTGAAAAAATAATAACACCGATGACCGTTGATGCCAAAGAACCTATACACTCTATGGGCGAAGACACACCTCTCGCCGCTTTTTCAAAAAGGCGTCAGCCCATATATAATTATTTCCGTCAACACTTCGCACAGGTTACAAACCCTGCTATCGATCCGCTCAGAGAGGAGCTGGTGATGAATCTTGACAGTTATATAGGAGCCGTCAGTAAGGATCTGCTTGATTTCTCGGATGAACTATGTAAAATGGTATTGCTCAAACGACCCATTATTAACAATCGGGAGCTTGATCTTCTCTGTCACCTCCGTTATAAAGGCTTCGATGCCTGTAGGCTTGACATGACATTCTCTGTAGCGGATGCTGCGGAAGGTCTTGAGAAAGGAGTGGCTAAACTATGTGAGGATGCAGAAAAAGCGGTAGATGAGGGATGCAGCTATATTGTGCTTACCGACCGTGGAGTCACTGACCGTAGGGCGCCAATTCCCTCTTTGCTCGCAACCGCTGCTGTCCACCATCATCTCATTGAAGCCCGCAAGCGCACACGCACCGCGATTGTAGTTGAGACCGGAGATGCTCGCGAGGTGATGCACTTCGCTCTTCTGGTTGGATATGGCGCATCGGCTATCAATCCCTACATGGCATTTTCTATCATCGACAGAATGGTCAGGGGTAAAAAAATACAGCTTGATTTCGATACAGCTTCACGTCACTATATTGAGGCGGTTGATAAAGGTCTTCTTAAAATAATGTCAAAAATGGGCATATCTACACTCACATCTTATAAAGGTGCCCAGCTTTTTGAAGCGATCGGGCTCGCGGAGGATGTTTGCAACAGGTATTTTGGTAAAACGCCCTCAAGAATTAGCGGGTTCGGACTAAAATCTATAACTGAGGATATTCTTGACGCACACCGCGAAGCTTGGAGTGAAGACTTTGACGAGGTTGCCCCACTACCGTTTGCAGGCAGATATTCATACCGCAAGGATGGTGAAGTTCATGCTTGGAATCCTGATGCTGTCAAAGCGTTAAGAAAGGCTACCCGCCTTGATAGCTATAAGCAGTTTATAGAGTTCTGTGATATTATTGACAATAAGCCCGAACCGATATTTGTCAGAGATTTTCTTCAAATCGGCTCACTGGGAGCCGCAATTCCTATAGAAGATGTTGAGCCGGAAGAAGATATTCTGCGTAGATTCTTCACCGGAGCCATATCATTCGGAGCTATATCTATAGA
>CAMWYV010000249.1 GCA_947178565.1 uncultured Porphyromonadaceae bacterium
ACAACTTAGAAAGGAGGATGGCAGCCGGGAAAGGAAACAGTTTGAGGTGGATTTTGTCTGCAATATGGGTAGCAGACGCTACTATATCCAATCCGCCTACCGTATGCCGGATGAAGAGAAGATGAAACAGGAGGAAGCTTCACTACGCAATATTGACGACTCATTCAAAAAAATCATTATCATCGGCGAGGACACTCCTGTTTTGAGAAATGAGGCAGGAATTACCACTATCGGCATATATGATTTTCTGCTGGATGAACATTCGTTGGATATGTAGTACGCATCAATTACTGAATCTTTTTTATTATTATACCTGACCGGATGATACTCTAAAGACCCTCCTCGGCGGGCGATTTTGGCGTGATACGATTTTTTAGTAATTTTGCGAGTCACAGACGCTAACGTTCAACTTATTTTGCATGAGAAAGTCATTTTGCTTATTGACAACAGTGCTGATTTCAATTCTCTCGGCATCATACTCTTCGGCTCAGAATGTAGATATTTTCCGCCTCGGCGCTAAATCCGCTCAGAGCGTCAGGAACGACACTCTCGTCATTCTCCCCTGGTTTGACGAGGAGATAGGAAGCGATGTGTGTCTGCTTGACTCCGCCAATATCGAGCCGGACACCGTTATAACCTCCCCCCTGCGGCACATGTATAATATTCCCGTAGCCACTTACGGCGCGCCGATAGTGTATGACTACTGGCAGATTCTCGACTCACTGGAACTGATGCCCAAGAAGCGCCCCGCTGTGGTGGGAGAAACGTTTGACTGGATCGATGACCTGAATTTCGGCTACCTGCTATACAACAGGGCGCGCCAGAACTTCATCGCCAACAATCCCGAGATGGTGAAATATAATATCCGCAATCTCCCGGAACCGCCGGCTCACTATAACGCTTTCGTTGACCCGGTGACCACACGCATAGTACTCCAGGAACAGATTTCATCTGACGACAAGGAGAGCGTCAACAATCTGCTTAACGTCAAGCGCATCAACTGGCTCCAGAAATTTGACGCGCTTGCAATGTTCAGTCAGGCATATATATCGCCTAACTGGTATCAGGGCGGCAACCGCTCTCTCACGGCGATACTCAATCTGGTTTACAACGTCAAGCTCAACCAGAAGTTTTATCCCAAACTCCTCTTTGAAACCAATATATCATATAAACTCGGTATCAACAGCTCGCCGGACGACACCATCCGCTCATACAACATAAGCGAGGACCTCTTTCAGCTCAACAGCAAATTCGGTTACAAGGCATTCAGGAGATGGTATTATTCAACCTCCGTGCAGTTCAAGACCCAGCTGCTGCAAAGCTACAACACAAACTCTACCACACTACGCTCCGCATTCATGTCACCCTCGCAGACCAATGTCGGTGTCGGTATGACATACGAATATACAAACAAGCGCAAGACCTTTACATTCAACGCCTCGATAGACCCGCTTTCGTGGCAGCTCGTCACCTGTTTCAGCAGCCGCATGAACCGTGCCGCATATAATATCGATCCGGGACATCACACCGTGAACACCTTCGGTAGCAGCGGCGAGTACAAACTAAACTGGAAACTTGCCTACAATATCTCCTACAACTCCCGTTTGTTCGTATTCACTGACTACGAACGCTTTCAGGCGGACTGGGAACACACGATCAAATTCACCATCAACCGCTATCTCTCCACCCAGATATTCGCCCATATGCGCTATGACAGCTCGACTCCGCGGGTTCATGAGGGATGGCATAAATTCCAGTTCAAGGAGATACTCAGCTTCAACGTAAGTTATACGTTTGCCAACAACTGATAATGCGGTCGGTTCTCTGCCTCCTCCTGCTCATCCTCGCCCTACCCGGCGCCGCCGTCAAGCCCGTTTCGCTGCCGAAAGAGTCACCGGCGCCGAGTGCCGCCTACTCCGATATGGGTGCTATCCGTAGCCGCATAGCCAAATCGGGACCTCACCGTATAGAGGGTATATGGCAATTTCCGAATACCGGCGCCACTGTGGCAATCGAGCGGACTGCAGACCCCGGCAAGCTGCCCGGAGCCGTTGCATATAACATGGTGGTGGTAAGGAGCGAGAACCGCAATATACGACCCGGTACACTCATGGGCGTATTGACTCCGAGTGGCAGAAGCGACACCTTTGACGCATATATCTACACCTCCCCGGGGCGCAAGGCGAGACTCACCATGCCGAAGCATTTCACCCTCACACTCACCGAGAAGGAATCGCGACTGATTTTCAAGCCGGTGAAAGCTAAATACTCGCTGAATCTGTGGAGAATGCTGCCATATATGTTTCGCTTCGCAGTGCGCAGAACCGACAACACCGGCGAAGCTCCGACGGGCTGCATCAGGATATTTCCCACCCCTGCCGTACCGGCTGAACCGAGATATTTATGAGAATAATCATCGCCCTGCTGATAGCGCTCACTGCACTCTGCGCCAATGCCGACAAAACCACCCGCAAGGGGCTGAAAGCGATTCCGGCGAAAGAGCAGCCGGCAAAGTCTGATTCACTTGATTTCTTCGCGCCATCGCCGGGCATGATCCGTCTGAGCGGATATGACAAGCCGCTGCGCTCCTACAGGGAGAGCATCTACATCACGAATGCTTCGCGACGCCCGCTACGCTTTATAAACCTGGAGATAACCTATCTTGACGAACAGGGAAAACAGTTGCATCGCCGAAATGTGAAACTGAATGTCACTGTCCCCGCCGGTGAGACGAGACAGCTCACCTTTTCATCATGGGACAAGCAGAGAAACATGTATTACGTTAAGAGCGGCAAGCCTCGCACCAGCGACGGCACCCCCTACTCCATAGCCGCAAGGGTTATCGAAGCCGCCTACGGCAAAAACTAATCGTTCACACCGTCGGCAGTGCGTATCGCCCTCACCCTTAGCTTCTGTGTCCTCAAAGTCCTACCCCCGCTGG
>CAMWYV010000250.1 GCA_947178565.1 uncultured Porphyromonadaceae bacterium
GTGTAGAGGAGAGGGACCATGGGCGGCGATAGCGGCGCGGTGGGCGGCTGTGGGATAGCCTTTGTTTATCTCCCACCCGTATTGCGGATACTGCTCCGCAAGGTGCATCATAGCGCTGTCACGGTGGGTCTTTGCAAGAATTGAAGCCGCGGCTATGCTGGCAAACTTCGCATCACCTTTCACAATGGTAGTGAACGGAATATCCTTGTATGAGGTGAATCTGTTGCCGTCAACGATTATATGCTGTGGCTGAATGGTTAGCGCTTCAAGCGCTCTGTGCATCGCGAGAATGGAAGCGCGAAGAATATTTATATTGTCAATCTCTTCTGCGGTCACAATTCCCACTCCCCATGCGAGCGCATTCTCTTCAATTACCGGGCGAAGCGCCTCCCGCTGCTTTTCAGTAAGTTTCTTGGAATCATTGAGGAGCGGATGGGTAAAATCGGGCGGCAGAATCACAGCGGCTGCATATACCGGCCCTGCGAGACATCCTCTGCCGGCTTCATCGCATCCGGCTTCAATAACTCCGTGCGTATGGAATGAAGGAAGTGATACCGCGGTCTGTTTCATCGGTATCATTCAATGAATCCGTAGCCGAAGCCCTGACGGTTTACGATATTTTTTCCGTATTCCCCGAGTTTTTTTCTCAGTCTGGAGATATTTGTGTCAACGGCTCTCTCGGAAGCGCCTTCCTCTTCCCACGCCTCATGAATGATTTCCGCTCTGTCAAAAAACTGGTTTCTGTGACGCAGAAACATTGCGAGTATAAGGTATTCGGTGCGTGTGAGCGAGATTTTCCGCTCCGCGATAGAGAGAACAGAGTTGGAGAAATCTATAGAGAGATCCTTATAGCGCATCACGTTGCTCATTCTTCGTGCGGTTGCCATACGTCTTCTGAGCACCGATCGGATTCTGGCGACCAGCTCTCTTGCCGAGAATGGCTTGATGATATAATCGTCAGCCCCGGCATCCAGCGTCTCAACAACTCGATCCTCGTTGTCATCGGCAGATATAACGATCAGCGGCACATTTCTCGTTTCGGAGCGGTCTCTAAGCTCTCTGGCAAAGCGTATGCCGTTGAATTCGTCTGCCATCAGGTCAAACAGAATGAGATGATAAACTCCGAGTGATAGAGCGAGAGCCTCTTGCGCGGAGTGTGCGACATCCACGGCGTAGCCCTCGTTTTCAAATTTATATTGCAGGAGTTCGCAAATCATACTGTCGGCATCAACGAGCAGAAGCCGTGCAGCAGGCTGGTTTGCGGTATTTTTAACTTCCGGCATAGATAGGTGATGAATGGAGCAAGTATTTCAATGCTGAATTTGCAAGTGCAAATTTAACATTAAAGTGTGAGGAAGAGACGGCAATGAATTAATTGTCGCTGATTTGTCACAAAAAATTAACGCGGTTGTAATATTCTTTTTTTACGCGTTGATCAGGCGCACTTGTTCTCTGATAGCATCTACCACATTAATGATGTAGTCACCGGTCTTTTCAAGATCTGCTATAAGATCCATGTAGTATATACCAGCCTGGTATTCATAGTTTTTGGCATTGATATTCTCGATATTTGCCGTACGTAGCTGGTTGCGGAAATTGTTGATTTCGCGCTCTTTGTTATAAGAGACGATGATTTCCTGCTCGCGGGCGTGGTCAATATGTGCGAGCAACGCAACCATGTGCTCCATAGCGCTTTCCACATATGCAAACATCGCATCGATGTTAGAGTATATAGCTTCATTGAACTGCACATGACTCTGCTGCTTGCGAATGAGTATTTTGCCGGCTCCAACGCAGCAATCGGCAATGCTTTCTATCTCGCTCACCATGCGTAGCATACTTGCTATCTTGAGTTTACCTTCATTAGACAGCCTGCCCTCCGAGCATCGGTTGAGATAGTGGGCTATCTCAATTTCCATTCTGTCTGAAATGTCCTCATACTTTTCAAGACGGGAGAACATATTTGCGAATTCCTGGGAGTCGTCCTTCATGTGGAGCAGCTGCTGCGCCATACCAATCATCCGCTGCACTCTCTCGGCAAAAACCGCTATCTCTTTCTCAGCCTGGGCTATATTGAGCTCTGAGGCGTTCATAAGACCGCCGGAAATGAATTTGAGCTGGAACTCCTCGTCCTCCTTGTGCTTTGCCGGTACGAGTTTTTCAACTAGCTTGACATATAATTTCGTGAACCATATCATAATCGAGAGGTTGACAAGATTCGATACGGTGTGGAATATCGACATGCCGAACGACACGCTCATCTGAAGGATAGCAACTTTCGAGACGGCAGAATTGTCGGAGAGCATTGTGCCGTCAAACAGGTGGTTATATGTGTCGGGGTCGGTGCTCCTTATTTCGTTGACAAATTTATACAGTGTCTCCGGGTTGCCCTGCCCGATAGCCTCTGTGATCCATGTTGACAGATTGACAAAGGGGTTAAACACGCATAGCATCCATGCCACTCCGAACACATTAAACATCAGGTGCCCCATGGCGGTGCGTTTTGCCGCAACGTTTCCGCTGAGTGAAGCAAGCAGCGGAGTAGCGGTTGTGCCGATGTGGGAGCCGAGAACAATCGCGCATGCGAGTTCAAACGGAATCCAACCTTTTGAGCACATTATAAGGGTTATAGCAAATGTCGCCGCAGATGACTGGATTATTGCCGTGAGAATAATACCGGTGAGCACGAAAATGAGCACAGATACAAATCCCATGTCGGAATAGCTCTGCAGAAATGCAAACATCTGTGGGTTGCTCTGCATGTCGGGCACATATTTGCTGATCATGTCAAGCCCCATGAAAAGGAATGCGAAGCCAATGAGGAATTCACCTATAGATTTGTTGCGGCTCTTTTTAGTGAACAGGAGCGGAATTGCCAATCCGATGAGAGGTAATACAAATGCGGAAATATTGACTTTGAATCCGAACAGTGCGATAATC
>CAMWYV010000251.1 GCA_947178565.1 uncultured Porphyromonadaceae bacterium
CGTAGCGTGGGCTCGGATATGTGTATAAGATACTGGGTTGTGATCGTAAGATTTTAATTTAATTCTGATTTTCTGGCTCATATTAAGTTGAATGAAAGTTTTACTTCAAAAGATCCACACGACCCTGGCATTCTGTGAGAACGTTACGGGCAATTGATGAGCTCACTTCAGCATAGTGAGAGAATGACATTGTGGATGTTGCACGTCCTGAGGTGATTGTACGCAGAGCAGTTACATAACCGAACATCTCAGCGAGAGGAGCCTTAGCTTTTACAACACGAGCACCGCTGCGGCTTGTTTCCATACCCTCTACCTGACCACGACGCTTATTCAAGTCACTGATCACATCACCCATATTTTCTTCCGGAGTAACAACCTCAATCTTCATGATAGGCTCAAGAAGAACGGGATTAGCCTTCTCGGAAGCTTTCTTGAACGCCTGAATTGCGCAGAGTTCAAATGAAAGCTGGTCAGAGTCAACCGGATGGAAGCTACCGTCAATAACAGTTACCTTCAGGTGCTCAACGGGGAAGCCGGCGAGAACACCGTTTTTCATCGCGTTGGTAAAGCCCTTCTGGATAGCGGGGATAAATTCCTTGGGGATGTTACCACCCTTCACCTCGTCAACAAACTGAAGGTTACCTTCGAAGCCCTCGTCAACAGGCTCTACACGAACGATGATGTCTGCGAACTTACCACGACCACCAGTCTGCTTCTTGAATACTTCGCGAAGTTCAACAGGCTGAGTGATTGCTTCCTTATATGTTACCTGGGGACGACCCTGATTGCATTCTACCTTAAACTCACGGCGGAGACGGTCGATAATAATATCAAGGTGAAGCTCACCCATACCTGAGATAACGGTCTGACCGGTTTCTTCATTTGTCTGAACACGGAAAGTAGGATCCTCTTCAGCGAGTTTCTGAAGACCGACACCGAGTTTATCAAGATCTTTCTGAGTCTTGGGCTCAACTGCAATACCGATAACGGGATCGGGGAAGTCCATAGCCTCAAGCACTATAGGATGGTTTTCATCACAAAGGGTATCACCTGTGCGGATATCTTTGAAACCCACACCTGCGCCGATATCACCGCAACCGATTTCCTCTTTCGCATTCTGCTTGTTTGAGTGCATCTGGAACAGACGACTCACACGCTCTTTCTTGCCCGAACGTGCATTGAGCACATAGCTACCGGCAACAACATCACCGGAATAAACACGGAAGAAGGTAAGACGACCAACATAGGGATCGGTAGCTATCTTAAACGCAAGAGCACACATAGGAGCATCGCTGCTCGGCTTGCGGGTCTCAACTTCATCTGGATTTCCGGGAGCGTAACCTTCAACGGCACCTGCATCTACAGGGCTGGGAAGATATGCGCAAACTGCATCAAGAAGAGGCTGAACACCTTTATTCTTGAACGAGCTGCCGCAGATCATGGGCACAACCTCCATTGCGAGAGTAGCATTGCGGAGACCGCGGCGGATTTCCTCCTCAGTGATAGTGCTGGGATCATCAAAATATTTCTCCATGAGAGAATCGTCAAATTCAGCGATTTTCTCAAGCATCTGATCGCGATATTCCTGAGCCTCTGCAACGAGATTCGCGGGGATTTCCTCAATTGAATACTCAGCACCCATTGTCTCGTCGTGCCAGAAGATAGCCTTCATTGTAATTAGGTCAACAACGCCCTTGAAAGTCTCCTCCGCTCCGATAGGAATCTGGATGGGGCAAGGATTTGCACCAAGAACCTCGCGGAGCTGACGTACAACCTCAAAGAAATTTGCACCGCTGCGGTCCATCTTGTTTACGTAACCGATACGGGGAACATTATATTTATCAGCCTGACGCCATACTGTTTCACTCTGGGGCTCGACACCGCCTACTGCACAGAAAGTCGCTACCGCACCATCAAGTACGCGAAGAGAACGTTCCACCTCAACTGTAAAGTCAACGTGTCCCGGAGTGTCAATAAGATTGATTTTGTATTTCTCGCCGGCATACTTCCAGAATGCGGTAGTAGCAGCTGAAGTGATGGTGATACCACGCTCCTGCTCCTGCTCCATCCAGTCCATGGTGGCGCCGCCGTCGTGAACCTCACCGATTTTATGAGTTAGACCCGTATAGAAAAGGATACGCTCCGATGTGGTGGTCTTACCTGCATCAATGTGAGCCATAATACCGATATTACGGGTATATTTCAGTCCTTCGTCTGATTTAGCCATTGTAATTATTGTTGTGTTTGTTCAACAGATTATACCCTGATTTTAGAAACGGAAGTGAGCGAATGCGCGGTTAGCCTCAGCCATCTTGTGCATATCCTCTTTGCGCTTGAATGCGCCACCCTGATCATTGAATGCATCAACAATCTCGGCTGCGAGTTTACCTGCCATTGTCTTTCCGCCACGCTTGCGGGCATACAGAATAAGGTTTTTCATTGAGATTGACTCTTTGCGGTCAGGACGAATCTCTGTGGGAACCTGGAAAGTTGCACCACCGACACGGCGTGACTTAACCTCCACCTGAGGAGTTACATTTTCAAGAGCCTTTTTCCAAATCTCGAGCGCTGTCTTCTCTTCATTAGGCATCTTTGCCTTGACCTCTTCGAGAGCGCTGTAGAAAATTGTGTAAGCGGTGTTCTTTTTGCCGTCATACATAAGGTGATTGACGAACTTAGACACTTTTACGTCATTAAAAACGGGATCGGGAAGAACCACCCGTTTTTTGGGCTTTGCTTTTCTCATTGTTTTACCAAATGTTGTTTTTGTTTGCTTGGTTGCTGCTTCTTTAATCTTCAACGACGTTCTCTCACGTCATTTACTCAACCGGTGAATTAGCCTTCCAATTAAATCAAAAACTAAGTTTTTAAACTCGTTTTTCTGATCTCTTTGTTTGTTTTTTTCTAGTAAGGTCGCGAACCAGACTGATTA
>CAMWYV010000252.1 GCA_947178565.1 uncultured Porphyromonadaceae bacterium
GTAATAACCAACATAGGTCAACGAGTTGCCTAATGTAAGTGTACCGTTAAAACCGGTGCAACCGTAGAAAGCGGAGGTGCCGATAGATGTGACCCCGTCCGGTATTTTCAACGACCCGGTCAAACCGGTGCAGCAGTAAAAAGCATATTTCCCGATAGTTGTCAGATTCTCCGGCAGAGTGAGCGAACCGGTAAAAGAACTGCAATTTACGAACGTATTATCCCCGATCTCAGGCAACTCTTTCGGCAGAGTGAGCGAACCATTGAAACCAGTGCAATCACGAAAAGCACCGGGTCCGAGGTAGGTCATACGTTCCGGTAAATTCAACGAACCTGTCAAACCTGTACAGCCATAGAAGGCGGATTGCCCGATGTATGTCAGATTATCCGGTAATGTCAACGTTCCTGTCAAACCTGTACAGCCATAGAAGGCGTATTTCATTATGTATCTCAGGTTTTCCGGAAATGTTACCGGCCCGGTTAGACCAGAGCAAGACTGGAATGCGTTAGAATCAATGCCGGTTATACCGTCCGGTATCGTCAATGCTCCTGTCAAATTCGTGAGGTTCTTGAAAGCTGTGTCTCCAATGCAGGTTACAGACAGGATATTTCCGTTATAAGAAGCCTGTGCGGGTATTTTCAGCTCTCCTGATGTGAGAGTTGTGCCGGTAATTTTGCAGGTGTTATCCGTTGTCACCTCAAAGGTGAAGTCTCCATCAGTGAATGTCTGGGCAACGGCTGCCGGAGCAGTGATGAGCATAGCCATGAACAACAGGGCAAGTTTCAATCGTAGTGCTGCTGCGGGGTGGTTCGGGTTTTGTAACATGATATTTTGATAGGTTTATATCTGATTTGAGGAAAGCTTATTAAAGTAATGTACTCCATACCCGGGGGGAGGATATGGAGTGACATTGTTGTAAGTCAGTGGAAAGGGTCAGTCACCCATGGTGCGGAGCAGCTCGTCGTTGTCTGCGGTGCGCTCCATGCGGTCTTTGATAAATTCCATAGCCTCTATTGAGTTGCGGTCGCTCAGGAAGCGGCGCAGAATCCACATGCGGTTGAGTGTTTCGGTGCGCAGCAGCAGGTCATCGCGACGTGTGCTTGAAGCCATGATGTCAACAGCGGGAAATACTCGCTTGTTGCTTAGTTTGCGGTCAAGCTGGAGCTCCATATTGCCGGTGCCTTTGAATTCCTCGAAGATCACCTCGTCCATCTTGGAGCTTGTTTCGGTGAGGGCTGTGGCTATGATGGTGAGTGAGCCGCCGTTTTCGATGTTTCTCGCGGCGCCGAAGAATCTCTTAGGTTTCTGAAGGGCGTTGGCATCCACACCGCCGGACAGTATTTTGCCGGATGCGGGGGATACTGTATTGTAGGCGCGTGCGAGTCGGGTAATTGAGTCAAGAAGAATCACAACATCGTGTCCGCATTCCACAAGACGCTTAGCCTTTTCAAGCACAATGCCTGCAATCTTCACGTGGCGCTCAGCCGGCTCGTCAAATGTAGAGGCGATGACCTCGGCATTTACGCTGCGGCTCATGTCGGTAACCTCTTCTGGGCGTTCGTCAATTAGGAGAATCATTATATAAGTCTCCGGATGATTCTCGGCTATTGCGTTTGCTATATCCTTCAGCAGGATTGTCTTACCGGTTTTAGGCGGTGCGACTATGAGACCGCGCTGACCTTTACCGATAGGTGAGAACATATCGACCACGCGGGTTGATAGGTTGGATGAGCGTCCGCCGGTGAGGTTGAATTTCTCATCGGGGAAAAGAGGTGTGAGGTGCTCAAACGGCACACGGTCACGGATATACTCCGGAGAGCGACCGTTGACACTCAGCACATTGGTGAGGGGGAAGTATTTGTCACCCTCTTTTGGAGGACGCACAGTCGCTTCGACGACGTCACCGGTTTTGAGACCGAAATTCTTGATGTGCTGCGGAGTCACATATACATCGTCAGGCGATGACAGGTAGTTGTAGTCGCTTGAGCGGAGGAAACCGTAGCCTTCGGGAATGATTTCGAGCACACCGGAAGCGTGGATAAGTCCGTCGAAGTTGTATGGTGACTCCTGCGGCTGCAGAAACTGGTTCTGCTGCTGATTGTTATTGTTGTTATTATTACGGTTTTTATTTTTCTTACCCTGCTTCTGCTGTTGGGGCTGTTTCTCCTGCCACGGCTCTGACACCACGATAGGAGCTGTTGCGGCAGCAATTGCAGCGGCGGCAGCCGCTTCCTCTTTTTCGCGCTGTGAGCGGGGCACAAACCGTCTGCCTTCGGAGCGGGGGAAGAATGCACCGAATTCTCCGTTTCTGGGTCGGAAATCGCGGCGCTGCTGAGGCTGCTCCTGACGAGGCTGTTGCGGTTGCTCCTCAGCCGGAGTGGACTGGTTCTGCTCCTCGCCGTTGTTTTCTGCAACAGGTGCTGCCTCCGGCTTTGCCTCGGGCTGTTTGATATCCTCGGGGGCGGGAGCGGGGAGCTCAAGCATGAGCTGCGATGCTTCTGCCTCGCGGGTTTTGTTGCCTCCGCGCATCTTGTCGTTTTTACGCGCAGGCTGTTCGGGCACTTCTGTAGCCGCCTCAATATTTTCTGTCGGTTCAGCCGCAGGTGCTTCCTGCTGTGCCTTGGGCTTTCTGCCTCTCTTCTTTGGGGCGGGAGTCGCTTCGGGTGCGGGAGTTTCATCGGTGGCTACCGGCTGAGAGGGCTCTTCGGCGTTTTTTGTCTTTGCGCTTTTGGGCGCTTTCTTCTTAGCTTCCTTCGGCTCCTTGTTTTCAGCCTTGCGCCGCTTTTCAGTAGCGGTGGTGGCATAGTTGATGGCTTGCTGGTCGAGAATAAAATTGATGAGAGTATCGTTGTCGGCGCTCTCTGCCTTTTTCATGCCTAACTCTTCGGCAATCGTTTTCAACTGTTCAACAGGTTTCTCGGAAAGTTCGGAG
>CAMWYV010000253.1 GCA_947178565.1 uncultured Porphyromonadaceae bacterium
GATGGGTGTGCCAGGTAGCGGGAAACGACCCGGTATTGGCATTGTTGCATTCGACTATATCTATGCAGGGTATGCCGTTGCGCGATATGAACAGGTGGTCATCGATCAGTGCACCTCCAATCTGGTTGGGAAAGTATGAAGAAAATCCGGCTCTCGCCGCTGCGCCCCATACTTTATCTACGGTCTTTGCAGCATTGCGAACAGAGTAGTATTCGCGGTGGAATTTGGCATCTCTACCTCCTACCATGTCAAGAACAATTCCATATTTGGGGCGGTTCTGAGAAGTATAAATATCGTTTTCGCACCAGTACTGTGTGCCGAGACACCAACTGTCTTCATGATTTCCTAATCCGGAGCTGTTACCGTAATCCTCAGCATCCACCAGCAGAAAGTCCACGCCGATTTCAGGACGGTTTGCAGCAAGAACTCTTGCGAGTTCCAGAATGACACCTGTTCCGCTTGCTCCGTCATTGGCTCCGTCAATCGGTTGGCGGCTTTTCTCTTCATCACTCTCGTTGTCCGCCCACGGACGAGTGTCGTAATGCGCTGCAATCAGCACCCTCTCATTCTTTTCAGGATTGATGGAACCGATAATGTTTTTAATCGGTAGAATGTCTCCAGTAAATGCGGTCATTTTTCCGGTCTGGGTATAAACCGTATCTACCCCGTGGCGGGTCATCTCTTCAATCAGATAGTCGGCGCATCGCTCATGAGATTCTGAACCCGGAACTCGCGGACCGAAGTCCACTTGCTTTTTTATGAATGAGTATGCGCTGTCGGCATTGAATTTAACTGTCGGCTCTTTCGGTGCGGGAGCATTATTCTTTTTTTTTGAGGCAACGCCGGAACATGATGTCAGAATCACGGCGGTCGCCAAGGCAAGTTTGATGATCGTTTGCATCTCATTTGAATTCTTAGTGTGCAAAGTTAAGTTATCTTCACTATATTTGCAATCGAATCATATTAACGACAAATGGCTGCAAACGAAGAAATCGCACAAAAAATATCATCGCTGAGGCAGGAAATAGAGCATCACAATCATAGATATTATGTGCTCAACTCCCCGGAAATATCCGACCGTGAGTTTGATGAGTTGATGAAGTCACTGGAGGCGCTTGAAAAAGAGTATCCGGAGTTTGATGACCTGTTGTCTCCTACCCGCCGTGTTGGTAGTGACCTGTCAAAGGGTTTTGTCCAGGCACCACACATTTATCCTATGCTCTCCCTCGGAAATACCTACAGTGTTGAGGAAGTGGATGATTTTGTAAAACGCACACGTGACGCTCTAATGGGGCAGGATGCGACTATCGTTGGCGAAATGAAGTTTGACGGCACATCCATCTCACTCATTTACGAGAAGGGTCGGCTTGTCAGAGCGGTGACCCGTGGCGATGGAGAGAAAGGAGATGTCGTTACTGAAAACGTAAAGACGATCAAGTCTATTCCTCTTGTGCTCAAAGGCACCGGGTGGCCGGAGCAGTTTGAGATTCGCGGAGAGATTGTCCTGCCCTGGAAAGAATTCGAGCGCTTGAATGCCGAGCGCGAGTTTAACGAGGAGCCTCTGTTTGCAAATCCGCGCAATGCCGCATCCGGCACCCTGAAACTGTTGAATCCTGCGGAGGTTGCACGTCGCGGACTTGATGCATATCTGTATTATCTTCTCGGTGAGAATCTGCCGGCAGACAATCATTATGACAATATGCTCGCCGCTGCTTCATGGGGATTCAAGGTGAGCGATGCAATGACACGTCTCCATAATATCGAGGAGGTGGACGCATATATCCGGCATTGGGATGCCGCAAGAAAAGAATTGCCGGTAGCAACAGACGGACTGGTGTTTAAGGTTAATTCTCTGGTTCAGCAGCTCAATCTCGGCTACACGGCTAAATCACCACGATGGGCTATTGCATATAAGTTTCAGGCAGAGAGGGCGCTGACTCCTTTACGTTTCGTGTCGTTTGAGGTTGGTCGTATGGGCATTATCACCCCTGTGGCTAATCTTGAACCGGTTCTTCTTTCCGGCACAATCGTAAAAAGGGCTTCACTTCACAATGAAGACATTATAAGCAATCTTGATATTCATGAAGGAGATTCCCTTTATGTTGAAAAAGGCGGGGAGATTATACCTAAAATAACCGGTGTGGATCTGGCTGCGCGTCAGCCGGGTAGCAAGCCGGTTGAGTTTGTGCGGAATTGTCCGGCTTGTGGCACACCGCTCGTCAGGGTTGAGGGTGAGGCATCATGGATGTGTCCAAATAAATATGGTTGCGCTCCTCAGATTACAGGACGTGTAGAGCATTTTGTCGGTCGCCGGATGATGAATATCGACGGTATTGGCGAGGAAACGTGTGAGGCTCTGTTTGCCAGTGGACTGGTAAATAATATTGCAGATCTCTATACCCTTACCAGAGAGAAGTTGATGACTTTGGAGGGATTTGGTGAAAAAAGTGCTGACCGTATTCTGCAAAGTCTTGAACAATCTAAGAATGTGCCTTTTGAGAGAGTGATTTATGCCCTTTCAATACCGTTTGTCGGTGAAACCGTGGCTAAAAAGATTGCGCGCGCTTGCAGGAGTATGGAGCGCCTTCGGGTTATGTCGGCTGAAGAACTCACAGCAATCGAAGATATTGGTCCGAAAATTGCGGAGAGTATCAGGGAGTACATGGATGTGGCGATAAATCGGGAAATTATTGATAGACTTGCTGTGGCGGGACTTAGAATGGCGATTGAAGAAAGTGCTGATACAGAGGTGAGTGATAAGCTCGCAGGTCGCAGTTTCGTTATAAGCGGAGTGTTTGCTCATCATTCCCGTGACGAATACAAGGCTATGATTGAGGCTAACGGGGGCAAGAATGTCGGTTCTATCTCCAAGAAAACCGATTTTGTGCTTGCCGGAGCAAATATGGGACCAGCGAAACTTGAAAAA
>CAMWYV010000254.1 GCA_947178565.1 uncultured Porphyromonadaceae bacterium
GTATAAATTCAACAGTACCCGTGATGAAATAATCGAGCGTGCCATCGGGTGTGTTAAATATGCAAAGAAATTTGTGGAGGACGTGCAGTTCTATGCGGAGGATGCCGGACGTACGGATAATGAATATCTTGCCCGTGTTATTCAGGCGGTTGTGAATGCCGGAGCTACTGTAGTAAATATCCCTGATACTACCGGTTATTGCCTACCCTCTGAGTTTGAGGCAAAAATCCGCTATCTCATG
Source organism: uncultured Porphyromonadaceae bacterium (assembly GCA_947178565.1). Lineage (GTDB taxonomy): Bacteria > Bacteroidota > Bacteroidia > Bacteroidales > Muribaculaceae > Paramuribaculum. The sequence goes on from CAMWYV010000254.1 coordinate 242, forward strand.
GAGCATGTCGATGGTATTCACAAGGTTACTATTGCTACTCATTGCCACAATGACCTCGGTATGGCGACCGCTAATACCGTTGCCGGAATAATGGGCGGGGCACGTCAGGCAGAAGTGACTATCAACGGTATAGGTGAACGTGCCGGAAACACTTCTCTCGAAGAGGTGGTTATGGTGATGCGTTCACATAAGGAACTCGGTATTGATACCAACATCAATACTACCAAAATAAGTGCAGCCAGCAGAATGGTGAGCAGTTTGATGAATATGCCGGTACAGCCCAATAAGGCTATCGTGGGTAGAAATGCTTTCGCGCATTCCAGCGGTATTCATCAGGACGGTGTGCTTAAAAATCGTGAAAGTTACGAGATCATTGATCCTAAAGATGTTGGGATCGATGAAAATTCTATTGTACTCACTGCGCGAAGTGGACGTGCCGCGCTCAAGCACAGGATGCATGTGCTCGGAGTTGATCTTGAAAAAGACGCGCTTGACAAAGCGTATGAGGCATTCCTGCGGCTTGCCGATAAGAAAAAAGAGGTCAACGATGATGATGTGCTTATGCTTGCCGGCAAGCACACGGCAGCTTCCCGCCGTATCAAACTCGACTTTCTTCAGGTAACTTCGGGAGTAGGTATCCACTCTGTTGCAAGCATAGGGCTTGATATTTCCGGTGAGAAATTTGAGGCGTGTGCCAGTGGAAACGGCCCGGTTGATGCAGCTATTTCAGCAATCAAGAATATAATTCACCGGAATATGCTCGTGAAGGAATTCCTGATTCAGGCGATAAACAAGGGCTCTAATGATGTCGGTAAGGTACACATGACTGTTGAGCATGACGGACAGCACTACTACGGGTTCTCAGCCAATACTGATATTGTAGCTGCGAGTGCGGAGGCATTTATTGATGCTATTAATAAGTTTGTGAGATAATTGCTATGGGAAAAACTCTGTTTGATAAAATTTGGGACGCTCATACCGTTACCGACATTGCCGATGGTCCCACCCAGCTGTATATAGACCGTCATTATTGTCATGAAGTTACCAGTCCGCAGGCATTTGACGGACTCAGGAGCAGAGGTCTTATGGTATTTCGCCCTGAGCGCACAGTCTGCTCTCCGGATCATAATATCCCCACTGTAAATCAGGATAAACCGATTACCGACCCGGTTTCCCGCAATCAGGTGGAGACTCTTGAGAAAAATGCAGCTGATTTCGGGCTGACAATCTTTGGAATCGGTCACGAGAAGAACGGCATCATACATGTTATGGGACCCGAAAACGGACTAACTCTTCCCGGTTCGACAATTGTATGCGGTGACAGTCATACTTCTACCCACGGAGCTTTCGGCGCGATAGCTTTCGGTATCGGCACATCTGAAGTGGAGATGGTGCTTGCAACCCAATGCATTCTTCAGCCCCGCCCTAAAACAATGCGTATCACAGTCAACGGCACTCTTGGCAAAGGGGTCACGGCTAAAGATATAGCTCTCTATATTATTTCTAAAATGACTACCGGTGGAGCAACCGGATATTTCGTGGAATATGCGGGAGAGACTATCCGCGCGCTTAATATGGAGCAGAGAATGACTTTGTGTAACCTCTCTATTGAGATGGGCGCGCGCGGCGGACTCATTGCCCCTGATGATGTCACTGTTGAATATCTTAAAGGCAGGGAGTTCGCTCCCAAAGGAGATGATTGGAATAAGGCGGTTGAATTCTGGAAAAGTTTGCCGAGCGATGCCGATGCGGTGTTTGATAAGGAAATAGTATTTGATGCTGCCGATATTGAGCCGAGAGTGACATTCGGCACTAATCCCGGAATGGGAATAGGCATAAGTGAGTTTGTGCCGGAAGCGCCGGAGGAATCGGCGGCTAAGGCGAGCTTTGGGCAGTCTCTGAGATATATGGGTTTTTCATCTGGGCAAAGTCTGAAAGGCACGCCGGTCGATTATGTTTTTCTCGGAAGCTGCACAAACGGCAGAATTGAAGATTTTCGTGCGTTTGCAGGATTTGTGAAAGGAAAGAAAAAATCTCAGTCTGTCACGGCATGGCTTGTGCCCGGATCATGGGCAGTCGTCGCTCAGATTAAGAAAGAGGGTCTTGACGAGATTCTTAATGAAGCCGGTTTTGAGATTCGGCAGCCGGGATGTTCCGCTTGTCTTGCCATGAATGATGACAAAGTGCCTGCCGGAAAGCTTGCGGTATCTACCTCCAACAGAAACTTTGAGGGGCGTCAGGGCCCCGGTGCGCGCACGGTTCTTGCAGGACCGCTTGTCGCGGCAGCCGCAGCTGTAACCGGAGTGATAACCGACCCTCGTGATTTTTTATGAGTGTGGAAACCATGGCGTACCATGTTGTCAGTGCAATATGGCTTGAAATAATCTTTATATAATTTAAGGAGTATGAAAAGTAATCCCAGATTTAATATAGTTCAATCCACCTGCGTGCCGCTGCCGATTGAAAATGTTGATACCGATCAGATTATCCCGGCAAGATTTCTGAGAGCCACCTCGCGTGAGGGTTTCGGCGAGAATCTGTTCAGAGATTGGCGCTTTGATTCGCAAAATAATCCTGTTGCGGATTTTCCGCTGAATAATCCCCGCTATAGTGGCTGCATACTTGTGGCTGGTAAGAATTTCGGGTGCGGCTCAAGCAGGGAACATGCCGC
>CAMWYV010000255.1 GCA_947178565.1 uncultured Porphyromonadaceae bacterium
CGTGAGGTGCTGCTCAGCGACCTTTCCCCTGCCCGGAAACTTGCCGAGGGTCTAAAACGGCGTTTTGAGATCATCATGCAGCTCTCCCAACGTCAGGATTCCATCAGAATAATATTTTACCGCGACTTGCGCAGAATAGATAAAATACGCAAATTGGTAGGTGAAAAGGAAGAGGAAATCCTCAATTCTATTCTTAAAGAAGGAGTAGATGCCGGAGAATTTGACGCAATGCAGGCAAAGCGACTACCTTCTCTTGTGAAAATACTTCTGAATAGTAGTGATTATTTACATCTCAAGGCAGATGCCGATGAGAGAATCAATACCGCCGGTATCATTGCAGAATCGGTGGAATATATAGTTCAAGGTATATTAATAAATAGAAAATCATGTATATAAACGCAATCGGATGCTATGTGCCCGAAGGACGGGTTGACAATGATCATTTTCTTGAAGTGAATGGTCTTACCTCTGACTGGATTCTAAAACGCACCGGTATTTCCACCCGTAGCAAAGCGGCTCCCGGAGAGGGTCACAACTCAATGGGACTGGATGCTGTCGAGGCGGCTCTGCCCTCACTCCCCTATGATATCAAGGATGTACAACTGATTGTGTCGGCTGCATACTCAGTTTATGACACTGTAGCCACACTTGCGCATGAGGTTCAGAAAAAATATGACATCGATGGCGCGAAAGCTGTCTATGCCTCCTCTGCCTGTTCCTCTTTCGTGAACGGGCTTGAAATTATCGAAGGTTATTTCGCCATGGGCAAGGCTGACAAGGCATTGCTCGTATGCTCTGAGCATAATTCCTACTACGCCAATGAGAGCGATCCTAAATGTGGTCACTTGTGGGGAGACGGAGCCGTTGCCATGTTTGTTTCCAAAGAGAAGGTAAGCGACAATGATATAAAGATCTCAAATATATATACCTGTGGACTCGGAAATATCAGCAAAGGTCCCGAGGGAGTGAAACTTCGCCCGAAAGAGGATGGTATCACCATGCCGGACGGCAGAGACGTGTTTATCCATGCGTGCAAATATATGATAGAAGCACTTGACCATGTCACTTCTCCTGACAATATCAAGCCTTCTGACCTCACATATATCATTACTCACCAGGCAAACAAGCGAATCGTAGCGCAGGTGGCACACCAGCTGGGGCTTGGCGAGGATCGTTTCCTCAACAATATCGAGGAGCTCGGCAACACCGGATCGGCTTCCGCGGCAATAGTTCTGGCACAGAATATGGACAAGTTCAAGAAAGGAGACAAAGTAGGTCTCACCGTGTTTGGCGGCGGGTATTCCTGCGGTGCTTTCACTATAGATTTCTAACCGTAACCAATATATTATTATGAAATTACTTGAAGGAAAAACCGCGCTCATAACAGGTGCGGCTCGTGGTATCGGCAAGGCTCTTGCAGTGCGTTTTGCCAAAGAAGGTGCAAACATTGCGTTTACAGACCTCGTAATAGATGAAAACGGCAAAGCTACCGAAGATGAGATTGCCGCTCTCGGAGTAAAAGTTAAGGGATATGCCTCAAACGCTGCTGATTTCGAGCAGACAAAAGAGGTGGTTGAAGCTGTTAAAAACGATTTTGGCAGCATTGACATTCTTGTAAACAATGCCGGAATCACCAAAGACGGTCTTATGATGCGTATGACCGAGCAGCAGTGGGACGCCGTTATCAATGTCAACCTTAAAAGCGCATTCAACTTCATCCATGCAGTTCTTCCCATCATGATGCGTCAGCGTTCAGGCAGCATCATCAACATGGCAAGTGTTGTAGGTGTTCACGGAAATGCAGGTCAGAGCAACTATGCCGCTTCCAAAGCCGGCCTTATCGCCTTAGCCAAGAGTATCGCTCAGGAAGTGGGTTCTAGAGGTATCCGCGCAAACGCAATCGCCCCCGGTTTCATCGAAACAGCTATGACAGCTGCACTGCCCGATAATATCCGTGAGGAATGGGTACAGAAAATACCTCTCCGCAGAGGTGGCAAACCAGAAGACATCGCTGATGTGGCAACATTCCTCGCATCCGATATGTCAAGCTATGTAACCGGTCAGGTTATTCAGGTTGACGGCGGAATGAATATGTAAGCTATCACGCAATTAACGATTCCAATCTCACGTCTGATAACTATGTCAGGCGTGAGATTTGTTTTTTGAAAGGAATCTGTGTATCTTTGAAAAAAATTTAAGCAGATGTTAAACTATAACACTCAGCAGAAGAAACTCATTTTGCCGGAATACGGCAGAAACATACAGCAGATGGTTGACTATTGTCTCACTCTTACGGACAAAGAAGAGAGAACCAGATGCGCGAGAACCATAGTGTCAACCATGGCTAACCTTTTCCCGGAATTGAAAGACGGTGAAGACAATCACCGCAAGCTATGGGATCATCTTGCAATTATGTCTGATTTCAAACTGGATATTGACTACCCTTGCGAGATAATCAAGCCGGACAACCTCAATACCCTCCCCGACAAAGTGCCCTATACTTTCAATAACATCCGTTACAGGCACTATGGCAAAGCACTTGAACGACTGATTGATAAAGCATCTGAGATGGAGGAAGGCGAAGAGCGCACAGAACTATGCCGCCTTATTGCCAACCATATGAAGAAACTCATGCTCACAGTCAATAAAGACGGGGTTGAAGATGCCAAGATTTTCAAAGATCTAGCCGAGATTTCAAGAGGCAGAATCATAATCTCTCCCGACTCGATGCTTCTTCATGAATTCAAAGTCGCAGTCACGCCTGCAACTGGTAAAAAGAAAAAGAAAAAATAGTGATAAAGTCGTCTGAAATAACAGATATAGGCACTTTTATCAAGCCTCATGGCATTAAAGGTGAGATTGCGGCGGAGATTGATATTGATGCTGAGGAAGTCACAGCGCTCT
>CAMWYV010000256.1 GCA_947178565.1 uncultured Porphyromonadaceae bacterium
GGGATGAACAGGGTGAATACCCATATATACAGAACGGTCTTTACATCTTTTTTAGATGCGGTGACGAGCCACGAGTTGATTATCGGTATGATAAGGTAAAGACCGACAAGCATATATAGATACCACAAGGGCACGGTGTCAAAATTGAAATTGAATATCATCAGCCATATTTTCTGCCACAGATTGCCGGGAGTATAGGAGGCGATGTCAATAGTGGGATTGAGTGTGGCGGGATTGATATAGCGGTAGTAGATAAAGAACAGTACCGGTAGTGCAATACTCCAGAAAATCAGGGGAGGCAGTATTCTGCCTATACGCTTTTTATAGAAGCCGGCTAGAGTGGTGTCCGGCTTGAGCGGGAGCAGGAGAATAGCCGTCATAAGCACGAACAGCGGCACACTCGGGCGAGTGAGACTGCCTATCGCCGCTCCTGATATAAAAGCGGTGCGGTCGGAATCGAATGCTCCTACGAAGCTGTCGCAGCAGTGGGCGAGCACCACAAGAGCGCACGCCACAACTCTAAGCAGGTCAATCCATGCAGTTCGCTCAGTAATGTTTTCTTTATTCATGGCAGATAGGTTTCATACGAGTGATTCAGGATGGTATGAGTGATAGGAGGGCGGGGATAGGGGCATCTGCCGGAAGGTAGTGTATAGCAGGGTCTTTTTTCATCCAGGTGAGTTGTTTTTTTGCATATACGCGAGTGTTTTTCGCAATACGCGCAATAGCTGTGTCCCTGTCCATCTTTCCCTCCAAAACGGCAAATAATTCTTTGAATCCCACAGTGTTGAGTGAATTCAAATGTCGGCGGTCAAATACTTTTTTCGCCTCATTTTCAAATCCCTGCTCAATCATAGCCTCAACGCGCCGGTTGATTCTGTCAAAAAGCTGTTCGCGAGGATAATCTATTGCCACCTTGATGATATTGAATGGACGCTCTGCCACTCTGCCAGTTCTCAGCGATGAGTATGGTACTCCCGCTTGCATGGTTATCTCGATAGCATGGACAATTCGTTTGTGGTTGTTGAGATCAACAATTCTGTAGTATTCAGGGTCAAGTGACAAAAGAGTTTTGCGCACGGCTTCAATTCCTCCCTCGTTATAAATCCTCATAGCTTCGGCGCGGATTCCAGGGGAAATATCCGGAAGGTCATCAATGCCTTTTGTAACGGCATCAATATACATCATAGATCCACCGCACATTATTGCGTAATCGCTTTTGCTCCAAAGCTTCGGGAGCAGGTCAAGGGTATCGGCTTCAAACCGCGCGGCGCTGTATGATTCCTCCAGTGACAGAGTGCCTACAAAATGATGTGGAACCGCCTGCATCTGGGCAACTGTAGGGGCAGCTGTGCCAATCGGAATCTCACGGTAAATCTGTCGGGAATCGGCGGATATTATCTCGCAGTTTAGTATGAGGGCAAGATCTACGGCAAGCTGTGACTTACCGGAGCCTGTCGGTCCGGTAATCACGATAAGGGTGGATTTATGATTTTGGCTCACTTAGCACTTTCTTCACCAACCAGCTTTGCAATCTCCACAATGGTAGAGGTAGCCTTTTCCATAGAAGGAATGGGCACGAACTCGTAGCGACCGTGGAAATTGAGTCCTCCGGCAAAGATATTCGGGCATGGGAGACCTTTGAATGAGAGCTGTGCACCGTCAGTGCCTCCGCGAATGGGTACCACTACCGGAGTGACACCAGCACGACGCATAGCCTCCTCGGCAATTTCCACAATGTGCATCACCGGATCGATTTTCTCTCTCATGTTATAGTACTGATCCTTTATATCCAGTTCCGCTACTTCAGGAAATTCATGATTGATTTTGCGTGTAAGATGCTCAAGCTCTTTTTTTCTGCGTTCAAAGCGGTCACGGTCATGGTCACGGATAATGTATGTGAGAACAGTTTGTTCAACAGTACCCTCGATAGATGTGAGGTGATAGAAACCTTCGTAGCCTTCCGTATGCTCCGGAGTTTCCCATCTGGGAAGCATTATAGCAAACTGATTGGCTATTCTGATGGAGTTTATCATCTTATGCTTGGCTGAACCGGGGTGGACGTTTCTGCCGTGGAATGTGACTTTGGCTACTGCTGCATTGAAGTTTTCAAATTCAAGTTCTCCAACGGCACCGCCGTCCATGGTATATGCCCATTTAGCTCCGAAGTGCTCGACATCAAATTTGTGCGCACCCATTCCGATCTCCTCATCCGGATTGAACGCCACTCGGATTTTACCGTGCTTGATTTCAGGATGCTTCATCAGGTATTCAACAGCAGTGATGATCTCGGCTATACCTGCCTTGTCGTCAGCCCCCAGAAGGGTGTTGCCGTCTGTAACAATAAGATCCTGACCTATATAGTCTAGTAATTCAGGGAATTCAGAGGGGCGGAGAATAATAGCGTTTTCTGCATTGAGAGTTATATCCTGTCCGTCGTATGTTTTTACGATTCTGGGATTGACATGCCTGCCTGATGCGTCGGGAGATGTGTCAAGATGGGCGATGAAGCCGATTACAGGCACATTTTCCATTCCCGGAGTAGCCGGGAGGGTTGCCATAAGGTAGCCGTTTTCATCAAGGGTTATTTCAGTGAGTCCAAGTTCTTTGAGTTCGTTTTCAAGGTGCCGGGCAAAAATCATCTGTCCCGGGGTTGAAGGAGTCATCTGAGTGAGCTCATCGCTCTGAGTGTCAAATTTCACATATTGAAGAAAACGGTCAACAACGGAAGTCATGTCGGTAATATTTAAGGTAGTAAAATATATATTAATTATGGCGCAAATTTAACCACTTTCGTTTTAACCGCAATGTTAATAATGGTTTAATCAGCAATCTGCTTACCCGGCAGTTCGTTATATTTGCAATAATAATCAGAGTAACAGAATGAACAGATTATATAATAT
>CAMWYV010000257.1 GCA_947178565.1 uncultured Porphyromonadaceae bacterium
ATAACCTTGCGGCATATATGGCGCAGCAAGGCAATAGTGCAGGAGCGCTTGTTACGGAAATATCCGTCACATGGCTCGGTACAATCGGTGGCATTCTCGCTCTTCTCGGTGTGATTGCTGCTCCTGTAAGCACCGGTGATACGGCTCTGCGCAGTGCGCGTCTTATTGTTGCTGATATATTGAATATAAAGCAGAAAACATTTATCAAGCGGTTGCTGGTCTGCATTCCTCTGTTCATTGCCTCATTTGTGCTGATGTTCATTGACTTCAATGTGCTGTGGAGATACTTCGCATGGAGTAATCAGACTCTTGCCGTATTCACACTCTGGGCGGTTACTGTATATATGGCACGCCACAACAAGGCATATATAGTAAGTCTGTTGCCTGCGCTGTTCATGACGGCGGTGAGCGTCAGCTATCTGCTGTTTGCGCGTCGTCCGGAAGGTTTCGGACTCTCTATCTCCATAGCGGTGGCGGCGGGAATTGTAGTGGCAACGGTTTTTCTTGCGCTTTTCCTTCGTTGGAAAAATAGATTGACCCGCACACCGGGACCTGTGGCATAGAGTATTGAAAAAATGGTAGATTTCAAAAAAATAATATCTTCTACATCACAGTATAATTTCCACTCCCATACGCAGTTTTGCGACGGTAGGGCGGAGATGAAAGATTTTGCTTCCGTTGCTGTTGCAGAGGGATTTAAACATTACGGATTTTCCCCGCATTCTCCCTTGCCGATTCAATCTCCATGTAATATGGAGTTTGATAAGGTAGAGGAGTATATCGCCGAATACAAGAGACTTTGTGCCGGGTATAAGGATAAGATAAATTTCTATTGTGGTATGGAAATTGACTATCTCGGCAGTGACTGGGGACCTTCCAATACGTATTTTTCAGCTATTCCGCTAGACTATCGCATCGGATCGGTTCATTTTATACCGTCATCAGAAGGAATGATAGATGTTGACGGGCGATTTGAAACATTCAAAGGCAAGATGTCGAGGTATTTTGATAATGATATTGTTGCGGTAGTTAAGAGTTTCTATGCACAGACAAATGCTATGATTGAGGCAGGAGGATTTGATATTATCGGACATTTCGATAAAATCGGTCATAATGCCAATCATTTCTCCCCCGGAATCGAAGATGAGAAATGGTATGAGAATCTGGTAAACGACACGATTGACAATATTATATCAAGTGGCGTTGCTGTAGAGATAAACACAAAAGCCCTTGCCGATCATCACCGCTTTTTCCCTGCGGTCAAATATTGGAGACGGCTTTTGGATGCCGGTGTTCCTGTATTGGTGAACAGTGATGCTCACTATCCGAATCTCATTGATGCCGGCAGAAACGAGGCGTTTGAATTGCTTCGCAATATTTAATTTGAACTATGACTGATTATCCATACCGCGCATTGCGCCCCGAAGTGCATTTTCCCTCTCTTGAAAATCTGCCGCCGCTAAGGGAGGTGATTCTTGATAATGGTGTGCCGCTAAAGGTCTATGATCGTCCGGAATTGGAACTTATCGGGATTTCGGCGATAAATTGCGGTGGTATAGCGGAAGCTATTGACCCTCAGACGGCTATTGTCGCTGCTGAGATGCGGGGATATGGCTCTGAGAGTATGACCGGAGAGGAAATAGCTGACAAACTGGAACTTAACGGAGCGTTTGTGAAGTCAGCCTCATCCGCTCATTATACAATATCAAATATTCTCACCCTGTCAGGTAAAGCCGGTTCGGTTTTTCCATTGACGGCGCAGGCAATTCTCTACCCTGTGTTTCCTGAACATGAAACGGCGATAGTTGCCGCTCGCAAGGCAGAGGAGTGCGAGATAATGCAGACCACAGAGATGTTCAAGGCTTCAGCGCGCGCCAAAGAACTGGTCTGCGGTAAAAATCATATACTCGGATATACTCCGCTTGCCGATGATTTCCGTTCAGTGAAGCGAGATAACATAGTGAGTTTTTTTCAAGCTACCCAGCGTCCTGCAAATCTGTGCCTGTTTGCCTATGGAAACATGACTCCTGCGATAGAAGATGAAATCAATAAAGTGTATGGCTCGGTTCCATCTCTATATCCAGGATTAAATCTTAATATTCAATCCTTTGAGCCGATTGCTCACGGCTGTAGTGAGCATATTCATGTCGCTGATTCGGCACAGAGCGCCATTGTGGTCTCAATCCCTGCTATTCCACGCTCTAATCCTGACTATCTTGCGCTTCGCCTTGCCGTAATGGCGCTCGGAGGTTACTTCGGAAGCCGTTTGCAGCAGAATATCAGAGAGGACAAAGGCTTGACCTATGGAATTTCAGCGGGACTGTACGGGCAGCCCGAGGGCACAGTGGCTACAATAAAGACAAGTTGCGATGCCTCGTATGTTGACCGGGTTAGAGAAGAGATTTTCAGGGAGATAGCCAGGTTGTCCACCGACCCTCTTACTACCGAAGAACTTAATCGTCTGAAACTTGCCGAAGTTGGTACATTACTTGATGTTACAGACTCTCCTGAATCAATAGTAGGCTTCCATACCACCATCTATACTCAGAATCTTCCGACAGATTATTTTGAGAAAAGAATAGAGGCGGCAAGAACAATAGACGCCGAAACCATCATCAGGGTATCGGCTTTATATCTTCTTCCTGAAAAAGCAATAACTGTTTCCGCCGGCAGATAGTCCGGTTGATAAGTTCCGGCAGATGATGCTTTTTGTGGTTATGCTTGCCGATAGTTCGCCTATTTTGAATAACTTTGCTCTGTGCAAAGACATAATATGACTTTAATACGGAGAATATGAACGCCATTTTTGAATGGCTGAACGGGATTGATACGTATCTGCT
>CAMWYV010000258.1 GCA_947178565.1 uncultured Porphyromonadaceae bacterium
GAATAAGGCATATAATACCCATAGTACTATTGCCGTTACCACTATTGAACCAAACAAAGAGATTGTCTGCCCATAGTCATTTTCACCGAAAATACGCACAAATACATATCCGCCTGCAAGACCCGCTATAATACCTACGCACACTGCCGCCGTAACAGGAATGCTCCGATTTGAAAACAACCTACCTGACATGTAACCGGCAATCAGTCCGATCACACCCCATACGATCCATGTCCCGACCTCTATTGCGCAAAGTATCATAACAATAGAGGCATTATTGCACCTGCAACAGATTCTACATCGGGCGCACTCACATCGGTATCACCTGAGAACATCGCTATTGTAAGCCATGCGATTAACAGTATAATAAGCACTACAGCACCTATTGCCACCCACATATTTCTTGGGCTTTTCTTTCTTGAATCATTCATAATACTTATCAATTGGTTAAAATCTTATTTTATTGTTAAACGTTAACAACCACAAATTAGTTTGAAACTTGAAAAAAATATCCTCTAATTTGATAGGCACTTCAAGGATTTCGCGTTAATTTTGCAGAAACTCTAACAAATCGAATACCAAAATGGAACTTATTGAAAAGATGTCTGCCCGCGCAAAGGCGCAACCGCAGAGAATCGTATTGCCGGAAGGCACCGAACCGAGAACACTATCTGCCGCTGACCGTATTATTGCGGAAAAACTGGCGGAAATCATTCTTATCGGCGACCCGAAAGATATATATGCCCTTGCAAAGGAACTCAAACTGGAGCATATTAACGAAGCTACCATTGTTAATCCTGCTGATGAAGCCGTCATTGACAAGTATGCCCCTCTTTTCTATGAACTCCGTAAGAAAAAAGGCATCTCTATGGAAGAAGCGCGACTTACTACGGCAAACGCTCTCTATCTTGGTTGCCTCATGGTTAATGCGGGTGATGCTGACGGTCAGGTTGCCGGAGCACAAAACACCACCGGAAATGTGCTTCGTGCTGCATTTCAGGTAATAAAGACTCAGCCCGGTATTGACGTTGTATCCGGCGCATTCCTCATGCTTCTTCCTCCCGGACTCAATTTCGGCACCGATGGTATTCTTATCTTTGCCGACTGCGCTGTTGTTCCCGATCCTACTGCGGCTGAACTTGCTCAGATTGCTGTCAGTGCGGCACAGACAGCCCGTGACATCGCAGGCATCGAACCTCGTGTGGCTATTCTCTCTTTCTCCACCAAGGGCAGTGCCAAGCATGATCGCGTCACCAAAGTCATCGAGGCTACTGAAATAGCCAAGAGCATGGCGCCCAATCTTATTATAGATGGAGAACTTCAGGCTGACGCTGCGATTGTGCCGGGAGTAGCTCACACAAAAGCGCCTAACAGTTCGCTTAACGGTAGAGCTAACGTGCTCGTCTTCCCCTCGCTTGAGGTCGGAAATATTGCATACAAACTTGTACAGCGTCTCGGAGGAGTTCAGGCTGTGGGGCCTGTTCTACAAGGTCTTGCCGCTCCGGTTAACGACCTTTCACGCGGATGTTTCCCCGAAGACATCTATAAAACCATCATAATGACAGCAAATCAGGCAATAGGACTCAAAGAACAAAACAAATAATATACCATCATGAAAATACTCGTTCTCAACTGCGGCAGCAGTTCTGTGAAATACAAACTTATTGATACAGATACCGACAAAACCCTTGCAGAGGGTGGAGTTGAAAAAATCGGACTTCCCGACGGATTCTTGAAATTCAAAAAAGCCGACGGAAGTAAAGAAATAACCGATCTGGGTCTTACCGATCACAAAGGTGCAGTACAGGCAATTCTAAACAACCTTACTGATGCCAAAACCGGTTGCATAAAAAGTTATGACGAAATCGATGCCGTTGGTCACAGAGTTGTACACGGTGCCGAGAAATTCAATAAGAGCGTGCTGATTACTGACGAAGTGATTCAACAGGTGAAAGATTGCTATAATCTTGCGCCTCTCCATAATCCGGCAAACATCACCGGCATCGAAGCCATCACCGCACTCATGCCGAATGTCCCTCAGGTCGGAGTATTTGATACCGCTTTCCACCAGACCATGCCTGCCAAGTCATATATGTATGCCCTACCCTACCGTTTTTATAAAGAAGACGGAGTTCGCAGATATGGTTTTCACGGCACAAGCCACAGATATGTTTCTGCACGTGCCTGTGAATTCCTCGGGCTTGACATCACCAAGCAAAAAGTCATCACCTGTCACATCGGTAACGGTGGATCTATAACCGCCGTGCTCTACGGCAAGAGCGTTGACACCTCAATGGGACTCACTCCTACAGAAGGTCTTATGATGGGTACCCGTGTGGGCGATGTAGATCCGGGAGCCCTGACATATCTTATGAAGCGCCACAACATGACTGTTGATGACCTCCAGAAGATTATTAATAAAGAGAGCGGCATGGTTGGTGTCAGCGAAATTTCGAGCGATATGCGCGAAATAGAAAACGCAGTAAACGAAGGCAATGAGCGTGCGAAAATGGCACTTGATATGTATGAGCAGCGCATTATTAAATATGTGGGCGCTTATGCTGCCGAGATGGGTGGTGTTGACGTAATTGTATTCACTGGCGGTGTAGGTGAAAACCAGACCGGAGTTCGTGAAAATGTATGCGCTCCCCTCGCATTTATGGGTGTGGAAATTGATAAGGAGCTCAATTCCCGTACCCGTGGCACTGAAACAGAGCTTTCAACTCCCACATCAAAAGTAAAAGTGGTAGTTATCCCAACAGATGAGGAACTTATGATTGCACGCGATACACGCGAAATCGTTAGCTCCTTAAAATAATATTATAATTATTAATATAT
>CAMWYV010000259.1 GCA_947178565.1 uncultured Porphyromonadaceae bacterium
GAACCGACACCCCGCGATCAGAGCCATCTATTCGGATTATATCAGGGACGGCACATCAATCCCGCCTCAAATCCCGAACTCGCAAAAGCCGCCGCACGTACCCTGGAAATCAAGGGTGACAAAACTACCGGATGGAGCACCGGCTGGAGAATCAGTCTATTCGCCCGCCTGCTTGATGCAGAAAAGGCATATAAAACATACCGCACTCTACTCAAATATGTAAGCCCCGACGGTTACAGAGGAGAAGACGCGAGAAGAGGCGGAGGCACCTATCCCAACCTCCTCGGAGCGCATTCGCCCTTCCAGATTGACTCTAACTTCGGCGGATCGGCGGGTGTTGCGGAAATGCTGATTCAGTCAACCCCCACATCTGTAACTCTTCTCCCGGCTCTCCCCGAGCAGTGGGCTAAAGGAAGCGTGAAAGGTCTGCGCGCACGCGGAGGCATTGAGATTGATATGGACTGGAACAACGGTAAGATTGACTCGGCAACCCTCAAATCAGAGAAAGGTGCTACAACTACCGTAAACTACAACGGCAAATCACGCAAGGTAACAATCCCCGCAGGCAAATCCCTTACTCTCGAATAACTGTCATGCACTACTTCATGTGCGCCGGCGAGCCTTCGGGCGACCTTCACGCCGCAGCGCTTATCAAGGAAATAATGAAAGTTGACACAGAGGCGAAGTTCACATTCTTAGGAGGTGACCTCATGACCTCGGCTGCCGGATGCGACCCTGTGATACACTACTCGCGCATGGCGTTCATGGGATTCAGCGAAGTGCTCAGAAATCTCCGCACTATACGCTCGAATATCACGCTTGCAAAAAAGGCTATGGAGGAGAGCGGAGCGCACTGCTTTATTGCCATAGACTACCCCGGATTCAACCTTAAACTCGCAAAATTCGCTTTCAGCAGAGGCGTTCCGGTATATTGGTATATCTCCCCCAAAGTTTGGGCTTGGAAAGAATATCGCGTGAAATCGCTGCGCAAATATGTGCGCAAGATACTCTGCATACTCCCCTTTGAGGTAGAGTTTTACAGGAAGCACCGCATGGAGTCTGTGT
The DNA here is from genome assembly GCA_947178565.1 of uncultured Porphyromonadaceae bacterium. Lineage (GTDB taxonomy): Bacteria > Bacteroidota > Bacteroidia > Bacteroidales > Muribaculaceae > Paramuribaculum. The sequence continues at coordinate 1,066 of CAMWYV010000259.1, forward strand.
ATGTCGGAAACCCGAGTCTCGAGGAGATTGACGCACGGCTGACAGAAGCACCATCAAAAGAGGACTTCTGCCGCCGGCACGGTCTCGATCCGGAACGTCCTGTCCTCGCCCTTGTACCCGGAAGCCGCAGAGGTGAAATCAGAAACAATCTGCCAATTATGGTACAGGTGGCAGAAAAGCACCCTGAACTACAGGCGGTGATTGCCGGAGCCCCGGGCAGAACTGATGCCGACTATGCCATCGCAACCGGTATTCCCGTGGTGAGCGGATGCACATTCGACCTCATGGCGATTGCCGATGAAGCCCTCGTAACATCCGGAACAGCCACTCTTGAATGCGCACTCGCCGGCACCCCGCAGGTGGTATGCTATCGCGCTAACGGCTCCCGCCTGAGCTACAACCTCATGAAAATGATTCTCAAGATTCCGTTTGTGTCACTGCCCAATCTCATTGCCGGCAAGAAAGTTATTTCTGAAATGCTCGTGCACCTCTGCACAGTTGAAGGAGTTGATGAAGAGCTCACGAATATTCTACCAGGCACACCCGGCAGAGCACAGATGCTTGAAGGCTATGCAGAAATCCGCGCCAGATTAGGTGAATACGGAGCAGCAAAGAAAGCGGCGGAAGTAATAACGACTGATTTGAAACGTAAATGATTATCGACAACCTCATCCCGCAGATAGCACCGCTGGTTGCTACCGCACATCCCCGCGTTTTGTTTGTGTGCCTCGGCAATATTTGCCGCAGCCCGGCTGCCGAAGGGGTGCTTGACAAAATCATAGAAGAGCATCACGCAACCGACAGTTGGACGGTTGATTCAGCCGGTACCGGAAACTACCACATCGGCGATCTGCCTGACTCGCGTATGAGAGCTCATGCACGCCGCAGAGAGCTGAATCTCACCCATAGATGCCGCCAGGTGTGTCAGAGCGATTTCTTCGATTTCGATATTATAATTCCGATGGACGCCTCAAACGAGCGCAACCTCAGAGCGATTGCGCCGACAGCCGACACGGAAAGTAAAATAATCCCGATGGCGCGGTTCTTCAATCTCGCGACAAGATACGACTATGTGCCTGACCCGTATTACGAAGGATCGGAGGGATTCGAACTGGTGCTCGATCTGCTGCAGGACGGATGCCTGAATCTTTACGATACCGTCACCGAAGCTATGCGGCAAACTTTATAACTCCGCAGGTGTTTTTATAGTATAATAATTTCAAAATTAAAGTATCATGACTACACCTGACAAAACGCCTGACAAAGATCAGCAATCGGTATATCCACCCGATACACGGCGCAAAAACTGGGCTGCCGCAATCATCACATTGGTAATTATCGCTGCCGGAATAATCGCTTTCTGGTACATGGGAGCGTGATTGGCACGATTTTTGCGTCAAATGATTAACAACGACTAAAACTAAGAATAAATAATTATGGAAAAGATTCAACCCGGAAAATATGTGGAATTAGGCTATGACCTCTATAAGGTTACGCCTGATGGAGAACAGCTTGTGCATCAGACCGACACCGAAGACCCGGAAAGAATCATCTTCGGAGTTACCCGCGGTATGATTCGTCCCCTCGAAGTGGCTATCGACGGGCTTGAGGCTGGTGGCGAATTTGATGTGACAGTTAAGGCTGACGAAGCATTTGGTCCCTGGGATCCCGAACAGATTGTGACCCTTGACAAAGACATCTTTGAAGTTGACGGCAAGTTTGACAACGATACAATCAAACCCGGCGCCGCTCTCCCCATGATGAC
>CAMWYV010000260.1 GCA_947178565.1 uncultured Porphyromonadaceae bacterium
GCGTGAGCCCTCCTCTATTCCGTCGGTGAGCTGCTTTTCATGACGGACTTGTAGGCCGAACACTCCGAACGACACATTAAAGCTGACATTTTCCATTATAAACACACACACGCCGGGGCTGAAATTAAGCGAAACCGATGTGGCGTTTGTCCGTGTATCCCTCAGCTCACCGCTGTAATAGCGTTTGAAACGAGATGAAGAGTTGCCGAAGCTAAGATCAACATCATTAAACACACCGAAACGCTTCATTGCAGAGAGTCCCACATAAGTGCGGTAGAAGACTCCGATAGCATAAGAGTTTGAGAAATAGCTGACATCTTTAAGCGAAAAATTCATATCCTCGTCAATATCCACCGTAAGTCCTCCGAGTGATGCTTCGCCTCTGGTGTAATTCAATTTGAGACCGATGCTCTGGTTATTGCCTATGAAATAACCGAAAGATGGCTTGATTGAATAAAGTTTACCCTTAAAAGTGAAATCCTTGATTGCATTAAGTATCTGGACATCATCACTGTTGAACTCTCCGTAGCTTGCCATGAGTCCAAAAGTCCACTGCCCTTTAGGGATAAAGAGAAAATTGAAGAGTCCGCGGTCATATCTGCCGAAATTACGCTGTGGCAAAATCATACTGACTGTGTCCTTGCCAACAATCACCTTCTCGTTCATGATAGCCGCCGCATCCGGCTCCGGACCAAACTCCGAGAATACCGCAAGGGTATCAATCTCCTGAGCCTGCGCGGTGAGCGGCGCTGTTGCCGACAAAGCCCAGAATATATATAATAAAAACTTTTTCATAGCTCATCATAGATAAAACACGCATCCGAAAGACACGGAAAACAGATTGATTTTGAAATTGGCATGCTTGCTCTTGCGATGCGCGACATAGATACGGTCAGTAGTCGATTTGGTATCGGTGTATCCGAAACCGAGAACACCGATATTCACTTCAATTGCCGAATAATTGTTGAGAAACATCACCATACCGGGAGTAAGTCCGATATTGAGGCTGAAGTTACGCTCAAATGTTCCGGTAAAATCTTCTCCGGAGCCGTTAGTCAACTTACTCTGACCGCCGCCCAATTCAAGCTGCACTTCGTTGAACATACCGAAGCGCATTCCTGTGCCGAGCGATATGTAATTTCTGAACACCGCAGTGCCATAGTAATTTGATGTAATCGCGTATAGATGATCCGCATCATAGGTCGTTTCACCGTCAAGCACTACCGAAGCGCTGTTCAACCTTGCTCTTGAACGGGTGTAACTGAATTTACCGCCGGTAGCAAGATTATCTTTGAAACAGTACATGAGTGTCGGGCTAACCTTAAATGAATAGGTGTCGCCATTGATATTCTCAATTACCAGAAACTGGTAATTATCTTGGTTACTTTGGGAGTAGTTGACACTGACTCCTGTTATCCATTGTCCTTTGGGTATGAACGACACCTGCTCAAGCCCCCTCTTGAAGGTTTCTTGCGCGCTTATTGCAACCGGTACCACCGTAAGCGCAATCAGTGCCGCTGAAATTTTTCGGAGTAAGTTCATTTAGTTATATCTATAATAATTGTTTGTTTCTTCAATATGAGAATTTGAGTTCGTCAATCCACAACGAGCTTCCTATGCTTGTAGATGTTTTCGGATCGCTGACAGTTACTAACGCTTCGGTTTCGTGATCAATGGAGCCAATTTCAGGTGAAGCGGCAATCATCACTTTCAGTTTCCTGGCTTTCTCACCAAAATACTCATATTCCAACGGCACTGTAAATGCCGTATAGCCTGTTGCGGGAATGAGATGTCCCTCTCCACGGCTGATTACCTTATCACCATCACCAAGCAGCTCTACCCTTATATATCCCTGCTGTGAGCTACCTGGCACAGCAGGCACAAAACGGTAAAAACCGCTCAGAGCCGCCGGACGGGAGCTGAATGATATTCCCTCATTATACTCTTCAGTGAGAGTTTCCCTGTTCCATTTGTAAGAACCGAGAAAAAGTTTACCCACCGCCTTATATCTGATGTTCGGAATATTACGGCTGTATCTCACATAAGGCTCACCCTCCTGCAGATAGTCGGGTATATCCTCTCCCGCAGGGTCAAACGCCACATTATCCAGACGCACGGCAAAATAAGAATCTGAAGTACCCATATATGACTCTTCTCCTTCTACTATACGAACTGAGGGAATAACATACCAGGTATTCAGCTTTTTAGCCTGAATATCAAATGTCTTGGCATTGGTATTAGCCCAAAATTTAGGGATTGTGAATTTAAAATCGGTATAATTCTGCAAATTAAATATGTCCACAATATTCTGTGAGTATCTACCTCCACTCAACATTTTATTGAATGTGGTGAATTTCTCGATAATATCCTCAAACGCACCGTTCGGAATGTTCGATACCGCTTCGGTGACAACCGAAACCTCAGAAGTGAAATCAAGCGCATCCGGATTACTCATCACTGTCGCTTTAAAGCGATAAGAGGTTTTCTCTTTCAACCCTGACACAATGATTTCGCCATGCTCCTCATCGCGACTGATCTGCGCAGTCAGTTCGTTTCCTGCATAAATCTTGACAAGAGAGGTGATGGTTTTGAGCAGAGATTCATCCTTTGGCTTGATTCGCACAACAGCTTTCAGTGCAAAAGCATCCACCTCTATATCAAATTCCGGCGAAAGGCGCTTCAGTTCGGTCTCGATCCTCGTCATACCGCAGTAATTGAGACGCAACGGAACAGATGCGGTGCCGGAAGGCACTTTAAAGTCAATATTATACACATTTGTCTCAGATTCCACCTTAGTGATCGAGGAGATTGCCAATGGAATCCATGC
>CAMWYV010000261.1 GCA_947178565.1 uncultured Porphyromonadaceae bacterium
AGAGTAATCATTATACCCAACACGCATGAAGAAGTTATATACTTTTCTGATACTGTTCTGCAGTATTTTCTCCATCGGTCATGCAGCCACGCCGACAACTGCTACCGGAACAGTAACATTTGACTATCACACGGCATACACCGCCAAAGACATGACAGGATATCTGATCAATGGGGGTAAGATGTCCATAAGTAATGTCGGTCTTTTGAATATCCCCAAGCAGGCATACACCCTCAGTAAAAAAGTTACGGTAGGATACCGGGAATATGAGGTTGTACTTGAATTTGTAAACCCCTCTCCCGCTGTTAGTGGAACAGACTTTACAATTCCCAGCAACTCATATGGCGACAACGTCAATCTCCAGATAGGCAAGAACGTGGAATTCCAGATTTATGTTCTTAACTCACAAGGGGATATCGCAGGATCCATCACATCAATCCAGTTCTGCTCACCGACAAACTACAGGGCTGCATACTACAACAACATCTCACTCGCAAGCAATAACGGTAATGAAACATTCTCCGACTGGAACACTACATACTATGTAAAATGGTGGAGACCTACCGATAAAAACAAAGCACCCATTCAGAAACCGCATTTCAGGATAGGAACAAACACACCAAACCAATACAAAAACTACGGACTTGAGCTTGAATACCTCAAGGTATCATTCCAGCCCACTGACTATGCGCCCTTCACACCTATGATTTTAACGTATGGCGGTCATGAAACCGATGCTAACAGCACCATTCACTTCATCAACGACATCAACGCCACCTTAGCGCTACAGCCTGAGGATGCGGCTGCCAAAATGGATCTTTTCATGCACTACCCGCAGCTCGGTGACAATCGCCTCGCGCCACCGGTTGACAACGCCCACAAAATATCAGATAGCACCACTGTCAAGATATCCGACAACACCACTCTATGGTGCTACGCCGCAAACAATGCCAGCTGGAGCTATTTCAGCAGCGTAAATGAAATCATTTTCGATAGACTCGAAGCCATAGAATTTCCGGATATACCCTCACTTACCGGAGTGAAGAAGGGACAGACGCCTCCGGTCAACAACGATTACACACGACGCACGGTTACATTCACCGATTCTCTCATGGTGGACGGCATTCTGCTTACCGACCAGCATAATTACTACAACTATTTCAAAGACAGAAACGGTAACATGATCCGTGTGGTCAGCACCGATACGATACCGGGACTCAGGGAAGGGCAGCTGATCGCCCCGAAAGGTATCGCCGGAAGATACCTCCACACTCAGGGTACACCCGAAATCGACATCACAGGTTTTGAAAAATATTGCGCGGTTACCGACACAAACTCATCCATTCTCGGATTCCCGGAACCGGAAACACGCTACAGCACCGAGCTTCAACCCGGAGAACGGCTCTTTGACAAATCTGACTTCAACAAGCACCTTATAATCTCCAACGTAACATATCGCGACGGAGCCAGGATTGAGGATGCAAACGGAGTCACATATCCCCTCTACATCAGATTCCTCGACTACCCTCTTCCTGCCGACATTCAACCGGGCGACAACCTTTGGATGGAAGGATACATCGGTAAAAACGGATTGGAAATTTCTTTCATGCCAATACACATCGAGAAATGTGCGCCACGACCATTTATCCGCTATAAGACCGGTAACCGTATATCCGGAGAGACACCAGTTGTAAGCGTTTCTGAGAATAGGCCTATAACCTGGACGATTGACGAGGACGAAGATATCACATACAAATGTCTTATCAACTATGGCGGCAAAATCAATCCGGCAAGCAACTGGATTGAGCCAAGAGACATCACTATAGCTGACTTCACCAACACCCTGCCCGACGGCAGAAAATATTGCGACCTCGCCGTTGCCGCCAATTTTGGTGACAGCTACAACATCTCAACCTCTACTGTAGAACGCATACGCTTTATAAAAGAGGAGGCTATTGAAATTGCCAGCATCAAAGACTTCAAGCCTTTGTACCAGTCCGGTGGTGTTAACACTCCAGGTGCTGACTACAACACATATTATGTCATCACCGGTGAGGTGGTTATTGAAGATGCCGCTTCATCAAATCTTTTGTTGCGTGACAACGTCCCTGAATCCTCTGATATCAAAACCGGACAGAAGTACCACCTGCTTGTATATAACGAAAACGGCTGGAGCCAACCTGAAGTTTCAGTTATTGAAAATGGGGTGCGCGTCAAACGTCCACTCAAAGAAGGTGATGTCATCTCATCATTTGTTATTCGTCCGGAACTCACGTCATACGACCTTTTCCGAGGCAACGCCACCGGATTTGCCCGCACATACACACTTGCACCGGATGTAAAGGAAGTCACAAAATCCTCAGATCGTACAGTTAATATGACGTATGACCCGAAAGATGCCGCGTCCGACACATATTATGAGAAAATCCTACTTGATTATTGGAACATCCTGCTCCCGTTCAAGTTTGAGAATGTAGCAATTGGTTGCAGGGAAAACCCGAAATATGAAACCGCTGCCGTGCAGCCTGATGGAGCAAGAATCGATGCCGATGGCAATCCGGTGTCGCAATATATTTATCAGATGGTGGTTGGCGAGAATCTCGATATCGACTTCCTCACTTTCCCGGACCGTATCGGTGGTTTCACAACCTCTTATGATATGGCTAAATTCAAGGCGGCAAACGGAGATGTCACAAAATACCCCACTTATGACATCAATGCTATCGTTATAAAAAATCCAATTGGCAATGATAGCGGAGCTACCACATACGCAATGGCATTGACCGACTTTGGCGGTGTTGATGAGGCTGAAGCTCCTGCGGC
>CAMWYV010000262.1 GCA_947178565.1 uncultured Porphyromonadaceae bacterium
TCCTTTGCGAGGTGGGCCTGGTGTTGCGCGTTTTCTCTTTGACGCTGTGCTTGCTCTCTCGCGAGTTGCGCCTGTCTCTGCGCCTGTTCTCTCGCGAGCTGCGCCTGCCTCTGCGCTTGCTCTCTGGCGTAAGAACCGTTATCTCCTATGCCGAATGGTTCGGAACTATTTACTGATACTATAAGATGGTATTTACCTTTGACATGAGATAGACTGTAATTACGGAATCCTTCATCGGAATTAAATTTCAAGAGTATGGCACCATCTTCCCCCGGTCGAAGAATGAAGTTTGCCGCCTCATGCTCCCGGTTGATGAGTTTGGAGCGGAGTGCTTTGTATAGTGACTTATTTTTAAAAGTATATCTATATGTAGCCTGCTTGATTTTGCCTGATTTTGAATCACGGTCAACAGCGAGTGCCCGTTCCACATTTTTTTCGTTATTCATGGTGGATATGAGGTCGTCATGCCAGTTTCCGCCTGCAAAAGCCGGTATAACTACGGCAAGAATCAAGGTGAACGAAAGCAGTATTCTTTTCATATTGTGAAATTAATTAAGGTATTGTCAATTATGAAATCACATCCTGGTTAGTACCGGCTTCAGCACTTAGTTCTAGCTCAATGGTTTCAGCTTCAAGCCTGAGGTATTCAATTTCTTCTGAAATGTCCTCCATGTCGGTGTACAATACTCCGTCAATCATTATGTAGCTGCCTTCATGTTGCTTGGCAAGCATTTCCTTCTGAACCTTTGCGCTATGATAATTCCAGCCGGCAGTAAAGAGTATTGCCAGGGCAGCCGCTATCGACGAAAACCACATAACAGGTTTCAAGGGGAATCCGGATTTTTTTACGACTGTATGTTTTTTTGTTTCAGCAAGTTCCGCTCCCGGTTCGGTCGGCATGCCGTCCGCATACCATTTGAACATGGGTTTATACTGTATAAGCTTCTCACTCACATTATCTCCGGTAAAATACTCCTCCAGAATTTTTTCTTCGGAGCGGGTGGTTTCACCATCAAAAAAGCGGTCAAGTAAATTTTCTATATATTGTTCGATCATATTCATATACTGTTTCTTAGATAAATATCGCGTACTTTTTTGCGGGCTCTGGAAAGAGCGGTGCGTATGGCACCCGGTGTGGTTCCGGTAAGCGCTGCAATCTCTTCGGTCTCCATTTCTTCAAGATGCTTCATTTTCAGAACCGCCTGTTCCATTTGCGGGAGAGTCTCGATTGCCGCCATTAGCTCCGGTGAGATAGCTTCTGAATAGGTCTCGGCTTCGATAGTCAGAGCCTCTTCTATATCTGTAGTGGTTTTCCTTGTTCTCAGTGCCGACAAGCATACTCTACGAAGAATAACCGCGGCAGGAGCGGCAGGATTGTCGTATCCGTCGAGCCTGTCTCTGAAAAACCAGAGCTTTATGAGTGCATCCTGCACCGCGTCAGCCGCCTCTTCTTCGGAGCCAAGAATGTTTCTGGCAGTGATGAGGAAGCGGGGACGCAACTGCGAAACCAGTATTTCAAACTCCCGGCGTTGCACAACTGCAAGTTTTTTAATTCTCGGTTATGATTCTTGTGTTGTGACCTGGCGCGGAATTAAATATAGTGCTGTTTTTCGCCTGACGCATCTCAAGCCTGTTGACGGCATAGCACTTTATCGAGGAAGATGATGAAGTGGTGGTTGCTGTAACAGTTTTGGCTTTAAGTCCTCCGGCAAGTATATCCGAGCAGCTGGATGCCGAAAGTTTGGCGGAATCGCACACACCGTTAAGTATGATACTACTGCTGCTGCCGCTTGTCGCCTCAATTATATCACAGGTGATTCCAGACAATCTGATGTCACCGGAAGAAGAGGATACGGCTTTGACGTTAGCGCTGTTAAGCGATTTTGTAACGCTGATGTCGCCTGATGAATTAGTCGCGGCTGAAAATGAGTTGCTTACGATTTTGCTGACGAAAACGTCTCCGGAGTAATTGCTATATAAATTTACGTTATGCGCTATCGCGCTCTCACACCGTATGTCGCCGGATGAGACGCATATGGCATTGAGTGATGTTCCTTTCAGCGAGTCAAATTTTATGTCGCCGGATGAGTTGGTAACCAGTTTTATTCTTGGTGCCTTGATATTGGAACCAATAATATCGCCGGATGAGTTGGTTACGCAAATGATTTCTCCGTCTCTCTCAAGGGCATTCATAATGCGTATATCACCTGAACTGTTTGTTCGGAAAGATGTCACGTCCGGTGAATATACAATTACTTTAAGAGTGCAATTTCCTTTGATTGTCAATGATTCGGTTAATTTAACCGACAGGGTTTTGTAGTTATGCTCTATTTTGATGAATCTGGTGAGATTTTCAGGGGCATACACTTCAACTTTCTGTGTCGAGCTGTTATAATACTCGATATCAACCATAGAATGGGTGACGAGCTCCGTGATTCTGCTGAATTTCACGGGCACGGAACTTATTATATAAGTGGATGAAGGTTCTACCACAAAGTTAGCCTGCGCGGTCAGTGTGGCGAGGAGAATCGTGAGAAATGTGATGATTCGGGTCATATCTGATAAAAAGGATTCGTTTTTATCTATATGACGCAGGAAGGTTTGGAAACGTTACATTTCCAAATGTTAAATAGTTATTTCCCCGCAGATTGAATGTGCGAAATGGTCGCGCACCTCTTCCGGCGGGAGTCCGAGTCCAAAGAGATACATGAGTTTTGCAAGTGCGGCGTCGGCTGTGCTGTCGTGTCCCGATACAGTGCCGCATGAGGCTAAAGAGTCTCCCGCACGATAGCGTTTCGGCCCTCCGACGTTGACG
>CAMWYV010000263.1 GCA_947178565.1 uncultured Porphyromonadaceae bacterium
CTTCGGCCCACCCCAATACCCCCGGTGCTGCGCACCTTGACTCCCAGCCGAAGAGTCATAAGTTCGTGTTTATAGACGGCAAGCCCATTGATTCTGATGAGGAGAACAGGGTGATCGACTCGGTGCGCCAGCAGGTGTCGATGTTCTATTATGACCAGTTCCGCCACTTCTCAGACCCCGATGCTCCTTACTTTCTTTTCCTCAGCCGCGATTCGCAGCTTGCTATGGGTATCGGTGGAGCGGTGAGAATGAGGGCATATTATGATTGGGATGGTGCGCAGCCTTCACCCGGATTCGCGCCTTATCTTATTCCTATGGCTAAAGATCCCGCGGCGATGAGGCATTTTGATACTACTCCCGCCGGAACAGCGCTGTTTTTCAGGGTGATAGGTAGAAATAAAGTGCTGGGTAACTACCAGTTGTATATCGAGGCGAATTTCAATGGCTATCAGGCGCGCGATTTTCATCTGAAAAAAGCGTATGCTATTGTCAATGACTTCACTATCGGTTATGCTAATTCAACATTCTCCGACCCTGCGGCTGTTCCGCCTACTGTTGACGCGCAGGGACCCGCAAACAAGATTTCTCCTACAGCTACTCTTATACGGTATATGCCGGTGATTAAAGAAAAATGGGTTCTTGCTGTTTCGGGTGAAACTCCGTCAAATTCTCTTGGGGTGGATGGAGAGCATACTAAAAAAGTTTCCAATTGGATGCCTGACTGGGCGGCTTTCGCACAGTACCAGTGGGCGAAAGGTCAGCATATTCGTGTGAGTGGCATTGTCCGCACCCTGTCTTATCGCGACCTTATGAGCGAGCGCAATCACAATTTAGCCGGGTGGGGAGTGCAGCTCAGTTCCGTTTCACACCCTGCCGACCCGCTTACCTTGTACGCTACCGCTTCGTATGGTAAGGGCTATGCCGGCACCGGAGGAGACCTGTCTATAGGTAGTTATGATCTTGTGGCTAATCCCGATGCACTCGGCACAATGTACGCCCCGGCATCCTACGGTTGGTGCCTCGGATTACAATACAATTTCCGCCCTGATCTGTTTGTTTCTGCAAATGCAAGTCAGACCCGCTATCTGCCGCAGCACACAGTCGGCTCGTCTGAATACCGCTACGGTATCGCCGCCGCTGTCAATGTGTTCTGGAATCTTACTCCCCGCATTCAGGTGGGAGCGGAATATGATTATGGAGTGCGCCGAGATTTCAGCGGTGCGAGCCGCAGTGCCAACAGGGTAGGAGCGATGTGTATGTTCAGCTTCTGACCGGAATAGCGGAAATAATATCAGTTTGAGGAGGTGCGGTTCTTGCTTGCCTCCTCAAATTTTGCCTTCATGGTCGGATTCCCGCGTGTTAGTTTTTTCACGGTCAGCGACTCAGCCTTGTCGTTGGCTAGTCTCAGATTGTTTTCGCTGCCGAGCAGATTCTGCTTGATTTTATTCAGCCGTTCGATTGTCTTGTCGATCTCCTGTATGGCGCTGTTGAATTTTTCACTTGCAAGACGGTAGTTGTAGCCGAATTTGGTCTTGAATTCCTCAAGGCGCTCCTCGAAATTGGTCACATCCACATTCTGGGCACGTGCCTGAATCAGTTCGCGCTTATATTCCACGCTCTTCACCGATGCGTTGCACAGCAGGGAAATCAGTGGCATGAAGAACTGAGGACGTATGACATACATCTTCTCGTATCGGTAGGACACATCCACAATGCCGCTGTTGTACAGGTCGCTGTCAGCTTCAAGTAGCGACACCAATACCGCATACTCGCATCCTTTTGCTTTGCGGTCGCGGTCGAGTTTGGCGAAAAAGTCCTCGTTTTTATGTTTGCTCAGAGTCTGGTCTGCCTCATTTTTCATCTCAAACATAATAGAGATGTATTCGGTGCCGTCCTCGTCGAAATCGCGGAAAATGAAATCGCCTTTTGAGCCTCCCGAAGCATCATTGTCTTTCTCGAAATATGCTCTCGGAAACTGATATGCTCGCACCTTCGCAAATTCGTTGGCGCAATGCACCTCCAATGTCTCGCCAAGCATTTTGGTGGACATCAGCGCCTTCATATTCTTGTAATGCTCCACCAGCTCCATGCTCTGCTTCATCTCGCGGTCATGGTGCTCCTTCATCGCTTCGCGTTGAATTGCAGCCTCGGTCAGTTTCGCCTCGGTCTCGCTCTTTATGGCGGCAATCTCACGCTCCTTGGCTATAAGCTCGGTATTGGCGCGCTCCTTCTCTTCAAGCACGGCGATTCTTGTGCGCTTGTCGGCATCCGCCAGATCGCTCTTGATTTTCTCCATATTGCGGTTCATCTCCGATACAACCGCCTTTTCTCTCGCCTCATACACTTGCTCCGCGCTCTCTAATTTACGCTTCGCGTCGTCAGCCTCGAGGCGCACACGGTCATATTTACGAGTAAGCTCCTCAAGCTGCCGCTTGTATTGCGCCTCTACGTTGAGAAGTCTGTCCCTGTTGTCAAACTCCAGTTTCGTCCGGTTCTTTTCAGCCTCAAGCCGGGCAAGCTCGAGTCTGCTTTCAGCCTCGCGCGCAAACTGCTCCTTCAGCTCCGATATACGTCGCTCGACATCCTGAGCAAACGCCTTATCCCTCACCTGCGAGGCAATTGAATTGAAACTTTCGCGGTCAACCTGAAACACATGACCGCACTTCGGGCACTTCAGCTCATTCATATATTATATGATCTATGAAATCCAATTATTTCACAAAGGTAAGGCTTTATTTAATAAAGAATATCCATTATTCCTCGGAATTGCTGTTTACTTTTCCGTGATGTTAAATGTGAGTATGCATTTAACT
>CAMWYV010000264.1 GCA_947178565.1 uncultured Porphyromonadaceae bacterium
TGAGGCTGCCGTTGTTAGGAGTCTGCGAAAGATTGAGTTTTTGCAGGTCGAGGTCAAAAATATGTCCGTCGATATCCCAGGTGTATCCTTCCGGCATGAATTCAGCGGAGAAGTCAATGTCAATTTCCGCGCCGGGATTATAGCTTACGATAGAACCGAGTGCATGGGCATTCTGCAGATCAGCCTGTGCCGTAATACCTGAATAATTTTTACCGAGATATGTAACACTGTCTATGGTTATTGCCGCGGTTAGATGCGATTTCGGATTTGACGGGTCATAACCGTAGCCTTTCGCTTCAACGGTGGCGGAAATCTGACCGACTCCGAGTGATGATATAAAAGCATCTACCGGGAATTGATTTACGGCAATGTCAACATCATAGCCCTCGGCTTTTTTCATCCACAACGCTTTTGCCGCGATTCTACCTCTTGCAGCCGTGAGGGCAAGGTTCCCGTTTATTTTTCCGGGGTTATAATCGATCTTGCCTTTCAGTTTCATTGGCGGTAGTTTCAGCTCCTTAGCCATTTTCGCCTCAAGGAGAGTGGGTTTTATCGGATTGAGGTTTGCGAAAGAGCCGTCTATCTCCACTTTACCGCTCATCGCGTTGAAGTCAAACGGATTCTCTACGCTGCCCGTTGCACTAACAGATGCGAATCCGGGAAGATTTGCAGATATATTCTCTACTGTGAGATAGCCTGATGTTCCGAATACATCCGTGTCGAGGATGATATCGGAATTGCGAGGAATATTTTTGAGCATCGGTCGCATTGCCGGCATTGCAAGCTCTATATCAGCGAGTGCAAGCAAGCCGTTTGCTTTCAGAATGAGTGGGAGGTTATGGTCTGACGCGAGATCTCCCATTCCCATCTCTGCATCAAGCGCAAAAGATGAGAATGTGGTGCGTATGTCGAAGTCAGTCGCTCTCATGAGCGCAGAGTCCATCGAGAATGTACCGTTTGCATCCAAAAACAATCCTGAACGCTCGGTTGCCTTTATTCTCTTGAGAGGTACTATGATAGAAGTACCTCTGTTGTAGAAGGAATCGACAGCTATCTCAGCTCCGGTAACCGACAGATAATTCATGTCAAGTCCTGGCTGAGGTACCGCTCCACGCATGGCGTATGTTGCCATATTTGCAGTGAGGTGCAGACGGTCAGCCGTTATTGTCCACATTTCAGAGTCGGGAGTTGAGGGCATAGTGTCTGCGACTGCTGTAACCGGATGCTCCTTGAGATATTCGGCGGAGGGTGTGAGATATAGCGCGCTGACTGAATCTATGGCGAGTGATTTTGCCGTGATTTTTTTCATCCCCATGTCAATCATACCATCGTTAAGTTCTGCGAGGGGTACTGTGACATCCATCGAGTCGATGGTAGGCATCATGGACATGCGGTATCTGATATTCTTGAGACGAATTGAGTGAGCAGTGATTTTGAACGGTGAAGATGCAGAGGTGTCGGAGGGTGCTGTGACAGTGTCCTTCATCACAAGGCGTATGTCAGCACCGTCAACTTCAGCCGAGGTGATGTCTATATCTCCTTTTGCCAGATTCATGCCGGCGGCATCAAGAATGAATGAGTTTACGTTGGCTCTCAGCATCATTGCTGAATCAGCATTGCCGAGTGCATAAAATACCCGAGAGGCGGATGCTGCAGCCACATCGATATCACCTCTCAGGAGCGGGAGGAGTTTTACATCGAGGTCAAGTACGCCCAAAGTAGCCATTGTGTCGCCGGTAGCCTCAATGACTGTGACATCACCTATAGAGATGGTTAGTGGGAAACGGAGCCTGAAAGTGTTGGCGGTAATATCCATGCCGGTTGTCTGTTTCACCTTTTCAAGCGCGATGTTCTTGACCCATGTCTGGACCGGCGGAATATACAACGCTCCCACAGCAAGCACTGCCAGTGCCACTATGGAAACAATAATCCACAGCAGGATTTTTGATATTTTTGAAACAATTTTATGCGACACGATACATAATATGATGAAAGCCTTAAAAATCCGGCTTCTTGTGTTAAAACTTTCAGAGAGTCCGTTTTGTTTACCGCAATTCTACAAAAAAGCAGGTATCAGTACCAGGTCACTCCGTTTGACATCGAGGAGCGTTTGTCATATTTCACGTCTGAGAGGAGGGATGAGTTGACTGATATATGGAAATTGTATGATTTGTATGGACCGACCGGTACAAAACTTGCTCTCATTGTGAAGCAGTGGAGGTCTCTTGAAATATTGCAGTTCATGTATGCAAGCCTATGCGTGTCAAAGTTGTAGCTTGCGCTAAAGCTAAAGTTCCAGTTTTTGGTAGGACGTATGTTTCCCGAAAAACTGAGATTTTGTGTCAGTTTGCCGTTATACTCCATCTTCTTTTTATTGAAAGACCCGTAGCCGTAGCTCACGCTGTAATTAATGGAGAAGTTCCAGGGTACCTCCCATTGCATATATCCGTCAGGATTAAGGGTTATGTCACCTTCTTTCTGCTCGTATGAATTTTCTTGTGCAGCTCCGTTTGCCATCGGGTCATTCTCGTCTGACTGTGAGGAGTTTTCGTTGTTATTCCTGTTATTGTTATCTTTCTTCTTGCGCTTGAAGGTATTGTTGTTGAAAGTATATGAGAACGAGGTGCCGGTGCTTGACAGGCGCCCGATGCCCTTGCCTGCTTTCCATCGCGGAATGTTTACTCTCACCGGATTTCCGGCGGCATTTAGCTGATAGGTATAAACATCCCATGTAGCCGCGAGGTTTAGGGTGAAATTTTTGGTTAGTTTAAGGAGCAGGGAGGTGTTTATATTACTCC
>CAMWYV010000265.1 GCA_947178565.1 uncultured Porphyromonadaceae bacterium
ATTACGGAGCTCAGACTTCATTCAGAGGTATCCGCGGGCAGTTTTCTATACGGTATTCTTTAGGAGTCATACCGGTTATCTGCTTGAACTGATGTGATAGATGGGCTGCACTTGAATATCCGGTACGATAAGCGATTTCGGTAAGATTTAATTCCTTGTATGCTAATAGCTCTTTTACACGCTCAATTTTCTGAGCTATATAATAGCGCTCGATTGTTCTACCCTCTTTTTGAGAAAACAGTCGGCTGATAGTGTCATAAGGTATTCCGAGATGAGATTCCAGACAGGCTGAAAGAGTCCATGCGCAGTCCGGTTGCTCATGAATATGTTTGATAATGGTGCGCTTTACTTTCTCTATCAATAGTGTATCGTTGTCTGTTATACGTTCGAATCCGGCTTTTGCGAGAAGATTGTCAAGTAAAGCTGTCTGCGGTTCGTCAAGCTCATCTTCCTCTATCTCGGCAATACCTATATCTACCCGTATAGCATGTAATAAAGCATTACGCAGTATGTCTTCGACAGCACTTACGCAATGGCGGCATACCATATTTCTGATATTGATAACCATATATTTACCAGTTGAATATGTTTCTTACTATCCACCAGCCTATTGTCAGGAAGAAAACACTCCATATCACTATCCTTCCATTCATATAGTTATATAGGGTAGGAAATCTGTTTTTAGCCACTCCGCTGAAAGCGAGTAGGGCTAAGAGCGGAATTGAAACTATCAGGGCGGCATTGTGGTGCCACGCTTGCATGATATTGCCGTGAATAATCGCATGAAGTGCTCTCTGAGAGCCGCAACCGGGACATTTGAGCCCGCTAAGGCTTAGAAATATGCAGCGGGGAAACGGATTATGTGCCGGATCAAAACTTGCGTATAGCAGCAGGATTGCGGCAATAACCACAATCCCGCATACATATAGTGCGAATTTTGCGTTTCGGGTCATAGAAGTGCAAATAGTATCTGGAACGGCAGGCAGATAAGTCCTAGCACAACAGTCACTATAATCCACAGTGCAGCCGTATCAGAAGCATGTTTTGCTCCGTCATAATCGCCGGATGAGAACCGTGAGCTCACTTTTGATGAGTATATGATTGCCACAATTCCTGTGGGTACACAGCAGAAGAGCATGGTGAGAATACTCCACACCAGGTATGTGTGAGGCATAGGTTCTGTTTTGCGGGGCACTTCAGGTATATACGGTGTCTGTTGCCACGGCTGAGTATATGTTGGAGGATAATCCGGCACCGGAGGAATATCAGGTGCCATGATGGAGGCAAGTTCAGGCACTGTGCCTGCCGCACACCAGTCGGCAAGACCTGCACGCCACACCGGAGTATCCCCATTGATTCCGTAGCCCATGAGCTCTTCAATGCTCATAGGTCCGATTCTCATGCCGTTGTGTATAGCCCAGTAGCGGGTGGTATTGGTTTCCATCAGAAGAATTTTGTTTCTGTTCCGAGAATATCGCTCAACAGATTATTGGCTAGACGGCTTGCACCTATGCGGAAGTATTCGTTGGTAAGCCATTCTTCACCGAGAACACTCTTCACGATACAGTAATAACTGAGTGCCTCCTCGGTTGTGGTGATGCCTCCGGCAGCTTTGAAGCCTACTTTTCTGCCTGTCTGTGCATGATATTCCTTTATGCATTCAGCCATGATATAAGCGGCTTCCAGGCTTGCACCCGGATACTCTTTACCTGTAGAGGTTTTGATGAAGTCAGCACCGGAATACATGGCAAGAATAGATGCGGCGCGGATATTTTCGGCGGTTTTGAGTGCCCCAGTCTCCAATATCACTTTTAGTTTACCTCCACGGCAGGAGTGTTTCATCTCGCCGAGTTCGTCACACACTTCTTCCCAGTCTCCGTCGATGAAATCACCAAGATTCATCACTACATCAATTTCATCGGCACCGCCCTCTACAGCCAGGGCGGTCTCAGCCACTTTTACTTCCGGGAAGGTCTGCGCGGAAGGAAATCCTCCGGATACTGCTGCAATCTCAACTTCGCTCACTTCAAGAACTGTGCGCACTACCTGTGCGAAATTAGGATATACGCAGATAGCTGCCACGTTGGGCAGGTCGCCATGTTCGTTTTCAAAGTCATTTACTCTTTCTGTAAACTTAGCAACGCTTGAGGGAGAATCGGTAGCCTTAAGTGTCGTGAGGTCTATGCAACTGAAAAGAAGTTTGAGAGTTTCAGGAGTATTGGCATTCTTGAGATTGTCGCTTAGAATTTTATTTACAGCGGCTTTTACCTCTTCATCGTTTGTCGTTACGTTGCTTTTCGCAACAGTGTCATGATATTTGTCTGGCATATCTATATGTTTTATTGTTTTGTCACATGGATTGATCTGTGAGTTTCGGGTTATTGCGGTGACGCTCAATGTCCCTAATGTTTTTTTTAGCTATATTGTTCATAATAGCCTCATTGAGGTCTATGCCGGTCTGGTTGGCGATAGCAGCGGCAACCCACAGCAGATCGGCTAATTCGTCAGCAAGATCAAGCACCTCGTTCTCTTTGGCGCTCTGATCGCCGTATTTTCTTGCCATTATCCGTGCTATCTCTCCTGTTTCCTCGGCTAGAATAGCCATATTGGTGAGCGGAGAGAAGTATCTCACTCCTATTGTGGTGATCCATTTATCCACAATTTTCTGAAAGCCTGATACGGTTAGTTCTCCGCTGCTACTCATTCTTTTATTTTTGAGTCGATTATGATTGTTACGGGTCCGTCATTCGTGATGCTTATCTGCATATCTGCGCCGAATACGCCTCTCGCTACCGG
>CAMWYV010000266.1 GCA_947178565.1 uncultured Porphyromonadaceae bacterium
ATCTCGGGCTGGAACATCATTGGATGTCACATAAACACGACGGTGATTCTGAGCCATTTCATAGATACCCGTATTATAATGGTCTTTGTGACGATGACTCACAAAAAACACAATTGGAGTATCGGGATTGTTCTCAAGAATCTTATGGAGAGCGTGAGAGGGATCGCGGTAATAGTCAAAAACCAGAATCACATCGGGCAACTGAACAGCAAAACCGCTGTGATCCAAATATGTCACTTTGGTCATAATATATGATTTAGTTGTTTTATATACTATAAAACAGCTCAAAATCAAAGGTTGTTCAACTTTTATAATAAGCCTCTAACGGCGATATTCACTGAGAATGCCGTCGCGGAATAGAAGATATATCCCGTTTTCATACGTCCAAATCTCATAAAGAGTACTTTGCTCTGCGCGGCGTACTACCTTTGCAGGTGCGCCAAGAGCAAGACGGCATTCATCGAGAGTCATGTCTATCGCTATGCGGTTGTTTATAATATTCTGCCACACTTCATCACGAATCAGAGGATATCTGAGGCGGGGATCTGTAAGAGAAAACAGTTTATGAAATCCTCTGGGAGCTTTCAGGCTGACACCTACAGACATAAACATGACAAAACTGTCACCGTACTCATCTGATATTACGAGTTTTATTGGATATACAGAGTTGCCGGGCAGAACATCGAGAATCTTGACAGGCACATATTTACGACCTGTAAAGGATTGCTCTCTCATATCATACCACACCGGAGTGAGAATATAGAAAGTGTTCCCTTTCATGCGCGCCTTAACAGAATCAACAACACTGCTTTCTACCGTAAAAGGCACCTCGAGGCTTTGCCTGCTTTTAAGAACCACTTCAGAGGATTCCACTCGGTAAGTCATCTCCCGGGATTTCGAGTCAACAAACTGAATCTCGACCATAGGCTCCCCGGTGAGAGATACACCCTCACGCATCCCATTGAAACAGATTATATCTCCGGGATATAACTCCGGCGCTCCGGGATTAAAAATAATACCTATCCTGGAATCGGTGACTGTGAATCCCTTGCCATGTTTCCATGCACCCGGACTCTCGCCGGAAATGTCGCTGAGATATTTTTGCTCGGCGATATTTCCGGGAAGTGTTTTCTCAACGCTCTCAGCGCTGATTTTCGGCGTGCTCTCTACTCCGGTGAAACAGGAGGAACAGAAAATCAGCAGAGCGAGACTACATATTGTGGTTTTATTTTTCAACGGGAGCAATGCCGAGATTTTGATAGATGAATGAATAAATATCAGTATATTCGTCAACTACCTTGGCGAGAGGTTTGCCAGCGCCATGTCCCGCATTGGAATCAATACGGATCAACTTGGGTGCATCACCGGTATCGGCTGCCTGTAAAGTAGCTGCGTATTTAAATGAGTGGGCGGGAACAACTCTGTCATCATGATCGGCGGTCGTTACCAGAATGGCTGGATAAGGAGTTCCATCATTCTTGATATTGTGAACGGGTGAGTAGTCAAGAAGATACTGAGCCATCTCCTTGGAGTCGGCACTGGTACCGTAGTCACTTGCCCAGTTCCAACCGATCGTAAATAGGTGATAACGCATCATATCCATTACTCCCACGCGAGGAATTGCCACCTTAAAGAGATCCGGGCGCATATTCACAGTCGCTCCGACCAAAAGACCACCGTTGCTTCCGCCCTCGATAGTAATAAGCTCCGGATTGGTCCAGTTTTCCTTAACAAGATATTCTGCCGCCGATATAAAGTCGTTGAAAACATTCAGCTTATTCATCTTCGTGCCTGCGGTATGCCACTCTTCGCCATATTCAGAGCCACCGCGGAGATTGGTCTGTGCATAAATTCCTCCGTTTTCAAGCCAAAGGATTCTGTTGGGCGAGAATCCTGGAGTGAGGGATATATTGAAGCCACCGTAACCGTAGAGATACACGGGATTCTTGCCGTCTCTTTCCAGTCCCTTCTTATATGTTAGGAACATGGGTACTTTTGTACCGTCTGCGCTTGGATAAAATACCTGTTCGGTCACATAGTCGTCCATATCCAGACCGCTGACATCGGGCTTCTTCACCAATGTGGATTCACCGCTATTTTTATCATAGGAGTAAACGGCAGAAGGATAAGTGAAAGAAGAGAAGGAATAGAACACTTCATCATTCTTGCGGGAAGATGAGAGCGCTATGCTTCCGAAAGTAGGGAGGGTTATCTCTGCGAGCTGCTTGCCGCTCTTGTCATAAAGATACACATGGTCTGATGCATCTTTCTCATATGTGACAAGCATATTGTCGCCACTGAACTGCATGGACTTGAGTACGCCTTCCCCTTCACCAATCAGCTCTTTCCATGACGAGCGCACAGGATTGGAAACCGGCGCGCTCATAAGCCTGCCTTTGGGAGCGTCAATATTGGTGGTGAAATAGACTATACCGTCCACTACATCTATTATATTGATTTCATAATCCTGGCTCGGCTCCATAATTTTCCAATCACCGATGCCTTTAAGACTCTTAACCATAACAGAAGTACCGGTGCCCTCGCCTGCTCCGATAACAAAGAGATAGTCTTCGCTGTCCGGCACATAAGCTGTGTGGAAATGCAAAGGATGTGCCTTATCTTCGTAAGCTATCGCATCCTCGCTCTGAGGAGTTCCTAACTTATGATAATAAATCTGATGGTTTTCATTTGCATTGCTGAACTCCTTACCGGCTTCAGGACGAGGATATGCCTATCTCATATACACATCTCCGAGCCCACGAGACGTAGAGGAATGGGCGTTGGCGGGGGT
>CAMWYV010000267.1 GCA_947178565.1 uncultured Porphyromonadaceae bacterium
GTAGTAGAATCTCTTCAGGAAGCACCCGATTTTGAAATTGCAGGTATTGTTCGCCGTAGCGTTTCAGAAATCCCTGCTGAACTCAGCAGCTACAAAGTCACGACAAATATTGACGAACTTGGCAAAGTGGATGTGGCAATTCTCTGCACACCGACACGTGAGGTTGAGAAACACGCGGTAGAACTCCTTGCAAAAGAGATCAACACTGTTGACAGCTACGACATTCATTCTTCAATTCGTGAACTCCGCCGTAATCTTGACAAAGTTGCCAAAGAGCACGGTACAGTTGCAATTATTTCAGCCGGGTGGGATCCGGGCAGCGATTCTATTGTCCGTACACTTCTTCAGGCGGCCGCTCCAAAGGGACTGACATATACCAACTTCGGGCCCGGTATGAGTATGGGTCACACCGTTTGTGTAAAATCCAAACCGGGTATAAAGAACGCTCTAAGCATGACAATTCCACTTGGTACCGGAATACACCGCCGCATGGTTTACGTTGAGCTCCTCCCGGGTGCAAAACTCGCAGAAGTTGCAAAAGCGGTTAAAGAAGACCCCTACTTTGCATCAGATGAAACCCATGTCATTGAAGTTGCAAGTGTTGATGAAGTCAAGGATATGGGACATGGTGTAAATATGGTGCGCAAAGGAGTTAGTGGTAAAACTCAAAACCAGCGGTTTGAATTCAACATGAGCATCAACAACCCGGCACTCACAGCTCAGATTCTTGTCGGAGTAGCACGTGCTTCCATGTTTCAGAAGCCGGGAGCATATACCATGATTGAAATTCCTGTAATTGATCTCCTGCCGGGAGACAGAGAAGAACTAATAGCCCATCTCGTTTAAAAAACAGATCAAAGTAACCTAAAAAAGAGATTGCGTCGGATAAGTCTATTTTGACACAATCTCTTTTTTACTTATTGCATATGACTTTTTCAGAAACACTCACCGCCATTTCAGATGCTATCTGTGGCTATCCGCTGTTTTTTACACTGATTGGTGGAGGACTATTGCTTCTCATATCATCCCGAATGGTTTCTATACGGCGGCTACCTCATGCAATAAAAGCTCTTCGCGAGGATAAAAGAACCAAAAACGGTGAAGAAGCGATCAGCTCTGCCCAAGCTCTTGCATCAGTAGTGGCGGCAACAGTAGGTATGGGAAATATTGCCGGGGTTGCCATAGCCATCGCTATGGGAGGACCCGGAGCCATATTCTGGATGTGGATCAGTGCGCTTGTAGGAATGTGCACCAAATATCATGAAGGTGTCCTTGCTGTGAAATATCGTACAACTAAAAAAGACGGAGGATATGCCGGCGGACCTATGCATATTATCACACAAGGACTGGGACAGTCATGGAAATGGCTTGCCGTAACTTTTGCAATAGCCGGAATGTTTGGCACTCTGTGTATCATGAACGCAAACCAGCTCACCGAAGCTCTTATCAATTCTGCCACAAAAGCCGGAATAACCCTACCGGATATTTGGATGAAATTCGCAGTAGGTTGCGTTATTGCAATACTGGTGAGCATAGTAGTACTTGGAGGTATAAAACGAATCGCACGCGTTGCCACTATTATAGTGCCATTTATGGTCGGTGCTTACTTTCTTATGGTTCTGTATATAATCATAACTAATCTTGCCGAACTGCCCGGAGCCATAACCGCTATATTTACCAATGCCTTCAACCTTAAAGCCGGATGGGGCGCACTTGCCGGCATCGCAATAATTGGAGCACGGAGAGCGGCACTCGTAAATGATGCCGGAGTCGGAACTGCATCTCTCATGCACTCCACATCGGCGAACAAAGAACCTGTTCGCGAAGGACTCGTGGCGATGTTGGGGCCGGCGATAGATTCTGGTTTTGTATGTACCCTCACCGCACTTGCAATTCTACTCGGTGGAGCAATACCCAGACAGTCCGGACAAGGTCTTACCATTGCCCTCAATGCATTTTCATCCTCCATACCCGCAGGGGATTATCTGCTCACGGCAATTGTCACTTTTTTTGCTCTCTCCTCCATGTTTACATATTCATTTTATGGCACAAGCTGTGCCACATATTTATTGGGAGAGAAAAAAGCACGTCTATACACCTATGCATTTATCCTCAGTTTAGTTGTTTTTGCGGTAGTGCCTCTCGGGGTAGCGGTTGCCCTATGTGATATGTTTTATGCATTGATGGCTTTCCCGACCATGTTTACCCTCATAATGCTCCGAAAAGAGGTACGAGCGGAAACCAAGAGATACTTTTCGTAGTTTGCCCCACTCGCTTTTTTGTAGTAATTTTGCTGACAAAAGAATTCTACAATATTGACATGAATTACGCAATATTAGCCGGTGGACAAGGTTCACGATTTATCAAAGACGGTGTTGACGTGCCAAAACCATTGGTCAAAATTTTAGGACGTACTATGCTCCAGCGTCTTATAGACTTATTTATGAAAAATGGAGCTGAACGTATCACCGTTTCAGCCAATGCCAATATGCCGGTACTTCTTGAAGCACTTGAACAGTGTGTGAAAAGCGGTTTCCCGGTTGAAATACGACCTATTGTTACAGACAACTCATTTGTTAGCCTACAGAATGCATGCCGTGATCTTGGTGACAAATTCATAGCCACCACTGTTGACGCAATGTTTATTGACCGTGAATTTGGTGATTTTGTCAATATATTTGAGAAAATGAAATCTCACGAATATGTATTGATGGGGCTCACAAGATTTGTTGATGATCCCTCTCCACTCTATGCCGATCTTGACTCAAACGGTCTTGTAGTAGATTA
>CAMWYV010000268.1 GCA_947178565.1 uncultured Porphyromonadaceae bacterium
GTATATAGCTCGTCACCCGTCTCACCGGCTGCAAACTTATCCTCCAGTTGTGCTATCTGAGCTTCTATTGCAGAGATACTGTTTTCAGCTTCTGATACCTTTTTACGTGCGCGTTTTACTATCTTTTCCCTCTCTTTCTGATCAGCGTAGCTCATCTTACTGTTTTTTTCTACAGGCTTGTTTTTCACCTGTTCTTCCTGAATCTCTTTAATTTCGGGCTTTTTCCGGGGTTCCTGCATGAAGTTTTTTTCTAATTCAGACAGTGACGCTATTTTTTTCTTTTCCAGGAACTCATATATTCCACCGAGGCATTCGCGCACTTTCCCACCTCCAAATTCATATACTTTCTCAACCAGCCCATCCAGAAATTCTCTATCGTGACTTACTACGATAACAGTGCCGTTGAAATCTTTGATAGCCTGCTTGAGGATATCCTTAGTCTTCATGTCAAGATGATTGGTAGGCTCGTCAAGGATGAGCAGATTGACAGGCTCCAGCAGCAAACGAATCATAGCAAGACGTGTTTTTTCACCACCGCTGAGCACCTTTACTTTCTTGTCGCTGTCTTCGCCACCGAACATGAAAGCGCCGAGAATATCTCTGATTTTGGTGCGTATATCGCCCACAGCAACGCGGTCAATGGTATCAAACACACTGATTTCTCCATCAAGAAGCTGTGCCTGATTCTGCGCGAAGTAGCCGATTTTTACATTGTGTCCAATCTTAAGGGTACCATCAAAAGGAATTTCACCCATTATACATTTTACGAGAGTCGATTTTCCTTCGCCGTTTTTACCTACGAATGCTACCTTCTCACCTCTCTTGATTGTGAAAGTTGCGTCTGAGAATACTTGATGCTCTCCGTATTTCTTGCCTAAATTCTCAGTGATGACAGGATAATCGCCGGAACGGGGAGCGGGCGGGAATTTAAGATTAAGGTGAGAAGTATCCACTTCATCAACTTCAATACGGTCTATTTTGGCAAGCTGTTTGATTCGGCTCTGCACCTGGACGCTTTTGGTGGCTTTGTATCTGAACCGCTCAATAAATTCCTCTGTCTCCGCGATTTGCTTCTGTTGGTTCTGATATGCACGCATCTGCTGCTCTATCCGCTCTTTGCGTAGTTCAACGAATTTGCTGTAATTGACCGAATAGTCGTATATTTTGCCGAGAGAAATTTCTATAGTGCGGTTGGTGACATTGTCGATAAACGCGCGGTCATGACTGACTAACACTACCGCATTAGCTTTGGTTACAAGAAATTGCTCAAGCCATTGTATAGATTCGATGTCAAGATGGTTGGTGGGCTCGTCAAGGAGAAGAACATCGGGGTGGGTGAGAAGTAGCTTGGCAAGCTCTATACGCATCCTCCAGCCGCCGCTGAATTCAGATGTGGGGCGGTTGAAATCTTCTCTTTTGAATCCGAGTCCAATCAGCGTGCGCTCCATTTCTGCCTCACGGTTCTCGCTTTCCTCCATTGTTATCCTCTCTGTAAGCGCGGTCATACGCTCTATGAGTTCCTGATAGCCGGTTGACTCGTAGTCTGTTCTGGAGGCGAGTTCCTCATTCATGCGGTCAAGTGATGCATGCATCTCATCTATATGCGCAAATGCTTTTCTGACTTCCTGAAGCACGGTGAGAGTGTCGTTTATCTCCATTTGCTGCGGGAGATAGCCGATAGTGATGTCCTGAGGCGTGGCAACCTGTCCGCCGGTGGGTTTCTGAATGCCGGCGATGATTTTGAGCATGGTAGATTTACCGGCTCCATTTTTTCCGACCAAAGCTATTTTGTCACGTCGGTTTATGACGTAATTGATGTTGTCAAAAAGCGTTTTAGCGCTGAATTCAACGCTCAGATTCTGAATTGAGACCATATTCTGCCAAAAATAAAAAGAGCCGACTTTCAAAGAAAACCGGCTCCGAGATAGTTGCGTAGTGAATCCGGGAATCGAACCCGGGTCTCCACCGTGAGAGGGTGGCGTGCTAGGCCACTACACTAAATCACCATTTATTTAGTCAATTCTCCAAATCGACACTGCAAAGGTAAGCACTTTTTCCGAATCTCCAAAAAAATAGCGGTTATTTTAAGAGTTTAAATTGTAATCATCTGATATCCAGGTTGTGAAAAATAAAAAAAACTTGTCGATGGGAAACACCGACAAGTCTTGAATATGAGGTTTTAATGTCAATATTTCATTCTGGGTTCAAGTTCCTTAGCCTGCTCTATCATTTTAGCTATCTCGCTTTCTGATGGAACACGGTTACAGAGATTCTTAGCTTCATTAATTTCAACGGCTTTGGCATGAAGATTTGCGGGAACGCGATGGCGAAGTTCTTTAACAGTATCAACTCCGGCGGCTTCGAGGAGTTCGGCGAACTGACCGGCGATGCCTTTGATACGGAAAAGATCGGCATGATTTGCCCATTTAAGAATCAGTTTTTCTGAGATACCGGTCTCTTCAGCGAGTTTTTCACGACCTTTTTTTGTTTCAGCTCTGTCAAGAAGAGCTTCAGTGGTTTTTACTCCAACAGCTTCGAGTTTTTCAGCGTAAACTGCGCCTATACCTTCAATTTCGTCAATTTTGTATGCCATAATGTTTTGTAATTAGATGATGTTAGTAATTGTCTTTATTAAGGTTTGTTATGCAAAAACGCATCATCATTGACTTTGAGCCGTTGCATAATCGTGATTTATCTGTATAACAGACACACCCACAGAATAGTTCGCTTCTCCAACAGAAATTCCATAAAATTTTATTTTTACGACTGTTTCGGATAG
>CAMWYV010000269.1 GCA_947178565.1 uncultured Porphyromonadaceae bacterium
TTATAATATTCTTTCGTTAATTCAAGAATCTGTTTCTTGAGTTCTTCCTTTTTACTCATATTCAATATGATAGATGATTAGAAACCTTTGGGAACATCTCTCTCCCATTTTTTCCATGGAGCTACTCCTGCTTGAAGAAGTTTCTCCAATTTATCTTTTTCGCGAGCATTATCCATACACTGCCAAAAGCCTTCATGAATATATGACATCAATTGCCCTTGCTCAACAAGTTTTTCAAGTGGTGTCCTTTCAAACACCGTATCATCGCCATCAATGTAATTGAAAATTTCAGGTTGAAGAACCATGTATCCGGCATTAATTGGTGCTCCGTCACCAATATTTTTTTCTCGGAAAGATTTCACCGCGTTATCTCCACCAATATTTAATATTCCTTTATCCTGAGCTATTTTCACAGCAGT
The DNA here is from genome assembly GCA_947178565.1 of uncultured Porphyromonadaceae bacterium. Classification (GTDB taxonomy): domain Bacteria; phylum Bacteroidota; class Bacteroidia; order Bacteroidales; family Muribaculaceae; genus Paramuribaculum. The sequence continues at coordinate 420 of CAMWYV010000269.1, forward strand.
TAAGGTCGCTATCTTGCCGTGAGATTTATGAAATTCCACAACCTTATTTATATCCACATCACATACTCCATCTCCATATGTTAATAGAAATGGCTCATCTCCGACATATTTTTGAATTCGCTTAATTCTGCCCCCGGTCATAGTGTTATAACCGGTGTCAACGACTGTAACTTTCCACGATTCGCAATTACTATTGTGGACAGTCATATCATTTTTGCCATCTCTATAGTCAAAGGTAACATCTGAATTATGCAGAAAATAATTCGCAAACCATTCCTTGATATATTCTTGTTTATATCCTGCACATATAATGAATTCCCGGTAACCAAAATGAGAATATTCTTTCATTATATGCCAGATTATAGGCATACCTCCAATTTCAATCATTGGTTTAGGCTTAAATTGAGATTCCTCTGAGATCCGTGAGCCGAAACCTCCAGCGAGTAATACGACTTTCATGGCTTAATGGGATATTAGAAACTCTTAAAGACCTATGATGAGAAAACTGAGGATAAGTCCGTAGAGTTATTATTATGTTGTAATTTGAGGTATGTTTTGGTGGGGTGTTAGTCTTGGTTGAAGATGTCGCGGGTATAGACTTTGTGGGCGACATCGGAGAGATCGGTGCTGGTGCGGTTGGCGAGGATGGCTTGCGCCTGACGCTTGAATTCGGCAAGGTCGTTTATAACCTCTGAGCCGAAGAATGCCGAGCCGTTCTCAAGGGTGGGCTCGTAGATGATTACTTTTGCTCCTTTTGCTTTGATGCGTTTCATCACTCCCTGGATGGAGGATTGGCGGAAGTTGTCGGAGTTGGATTTCATGGTGAGCCGATAAACTCCGACTGTCACAGGTGTTTCCGGTGTCCATCCTGCTTTGCTGAGTACCTGATCGGCTATGAAGTCTTTGCGGGTGCGGTTGCTCTCCACTATGGCGCTCATCATGTTCTGGGGCACATCGGCATAGTTGGCGAGGAGCTGCTTGGTGTCTTTTGGCAGGCAGTAGCCGCCATAGCCGAAGGATGGGTTGTTGTAGTGGGTGCCGATGCGGGGGTCTAGTCCGATACCTTCTATAATTGCCCGTGAGTCAAGACCTTTCATTTCTGCGTAGGTGTCAAGTTCGTTGAAGTAGCTGACTCGCAGGGCAAGATATGTATTGGCGAAGAGTTTGACTGCTTCCGCTTCTTTCATGCCCATAAACAGAGTGGGGATGTCTTGTTTTATCGCTCCTTGCTTTAGAAGGTCGGCAAATTCGGTCGCTTTTTGCTCGAGGACAGAGGTATCGGTCAATGACTGTATCGCCCGGTTTTCTTCTTCAAACTCGGGTTTGTCTATGATTTTGGGTACTCCGGCTATGATGCGAGAGGGGTAAAGGTTGTCGTACAACGCTTTTGATTCGCGGAGGAATTCCGGGAAGAAGAGGAGGTTGAGGCGGCGGATTCCCTTTTGGGCGTATTTAACGTACAGGCTGCGGCAATATCCAACAGGGATGGTCGATTTGATAACCATTACCGCTTCGGGATTTACGGAGAGTACGAGGTCTATGACTTCTTCTATATGATGGGTGTCAAAATAGTTTTTATCGGGGTCGTAGTTGGTTGGAGCTGCAATGACAACGTAGTCAGCGTTCCGGTATGCTTCCGCTCCGTCAAGCGTTGCGGTGAGGTCGAGCTCTTTCTCTGAGAGGTAAAGCTCGATATATTCATCCTGAATGGGTGACTTCTTTTGGTTTATGAGGTCAACTTTTTCAGGTATGACGTCAACGGCTGTGACTTTATTGTGTTGCGCCAGAAGGGTAGCTATGCTTAAACCGACATAGCCGGTTCCGGCAACTGCTATATTCATTTGTTGTGTGATCTTTTGTGTTTAACGATGGTATAATCCTGCCGAATGACTACTCAGGCGAGTTGGATGTATTCGGGGGAGACTTCGACGGCGGCGGTGAGGATGCCGGGGAGGTCAACGAGGAGGCGTGGGGTGCGTGTGCCTCTGATACTGAGGAGGGTGCCGGTATAGCCTTCAAGTGGTCCTCCAACTATGAGGATCCGGCGCCCTATCATGGAGGGAGAGAGTTCCCCGGGGAGATAGTATTTGGTGTCGGGAGCGTTTGTCACTGCGGTGACGAAGGTGTTCATGTGGTCGTCTCTCACAGTGATCGGTTTAGCCTGCGCTCCTTTTGCGTAGCGGTACTGGAGCGTGGGGGTCGCTGCCACCTGTGGGTCAAGGTCGGCTTTTGTGGAGCGTACGAAGAGGAGATCGGTGATGAAGGGCACCTGGCGGCGTGGGGTTTTTAGGTTTTTTTTTTTGGTGGACCCGTTGTTGGGGGGGGGGGCGGCGGTGGCGTTTTGTGTTTATA
>CAMWYV010000270.1 GCA_947178565.1 uncultured Porphyromonadaceae bacterium
CTCCCCTATCTCGCTTTTATATGCCTCCAATCCTTTTCTGCCGAGTACTTTGAGAATCGTATAATAGTCTGCTCCGGCAAAACGGCTCTCTGTTCCCGGCTCGAGCAGCTTCGGCAGAACGCTGTCGCCGGCAGGGAAGTTGAACACCACAATATCACCGCGCTCGACTTTGCCGAAGCCTTTGAGACGCTTGTAGCTCCACTGCGGATTTTCAAGATAGCTTCTTGTGTTTATGATAGGGAAAGTGTTCTGCACCAACGGAAAATGAATCGGGGTCATGGGTACGCGAGGACCGTAAGCCATCTTATTGACCCACAGATAGTCCCCGACAAGCAATGTTTTTTCAAGCGAGGAGCTGGGGATCTGATAGTTCTGACCAACGAATGCAAAAACAAAATAAACGAGCACCAGAGCATACACAATAGCATCCACCCAGCTCATTATCGCCTTCACAGCCTTGTTTTTGCTCTTTTTCCACCATGTGAAAGGAATGTAGCCGGTGATATATATGTCAAAGAGGAGCAACAGGAATATCGCCACCCACCAGCTGCCGAGCCATGCTACCCAGGCGATGAAAAGCGCCGCCACAATGCCGAAACGCACCCAGCGCGTGGGCTTGGTGTCGGCAACACGTTTTTTGAAGTCCTCAACAAAAGTTTTTTTATCAGTCGTGCTCATTGTTTATCGGTTAAGATGTCAAGAAGGGCGGAATTTTTAATGAACGAGTGCATAAGATTGTCCATGGTGAGGAAACCGCTCTTATCCTTAATCCATTCAGCGGCTACAACCGCTCCGAGAGCAAATCCCTCGCGGCTCTTGGCTCGGTGCTCAATGGTTATGCAGTCAACCGGCGAATCCCAGGATATGATATGCGTGCCAGGCACCTCCCCCTCGCGCTTATGGTTGATGAGTATCCTGCCGTCAGCATCTGAAGCCTCTTCAGTCCAACCGGTCACAGCCTTATCGTTTGCGATGATACCTTCGGCAAGAGAAATTGCCGTGCCGCTAGGATGATCCAGCTTGTGGATATGATGAATCTCGGTCATCTCCGGGGTATATTGGGGAAAAGCCGACATCATAGTGGCGAGATAGCGGTTCAGCGCAAAGAAAATATTAACTCCGAGGCTGTAGTTTGAGCTCCAGAAGAAAGTGCGGTTATCTTTATCGCATATCTCCTTTATTTCTCCGAGCCGGTAAGCCCAAGCTGTTGTGCCGCTCACCACCTTCACACCCTTGCTCAACGCCTTGCGGCTGTTTTCAAAAGCGGTTGCCGGAGTGGAAAACTCGATAGCCACATCTGCAGAGGCAAACTCAGGTGAATCAAAATCAGCTGTATTGTCGGCGTCTATAATAGAAACAATCTCATGTCCGCGCTCACGGGCAATGCGCTCTATCACATGACCCATCTTGCCATATCCTATTATTGCGATTTTCATTGCTTATTCATTTGTTACCGACAAAAGTACTTATTTTCCCCGAATCCCCCACATTCCATAATTGATAACTTAACTTCCAGGGGCAGTAGGGACAACCGCGTGGCGGCGCAGGCGCTTCGGAGAAGCGATGCTGTGGTAATGAGATTGTCTGGCGGAATACCTTAGGCTGTTCACACAGCATCGCCTCCCCGAGGCTCTTTTTCTGGGAGGCTGTCCTATCCCCAGCCTGCGCTATGCTTGGCTGGGGTTTCGCACAGAATCGCACCTTCGGTGCTGACTCGGGCTGACATGATACATGTCCCTACTCTGCCGTAGCACAGCGGCGCGCCTGGGAGCAACCTCGCCATGTCAGCCTGTGTAGGTGCCAAAAAGAGAGAAGTCACCGATTTGGCGACCTCTCCTACTTATTACACTGACAGATAAATGTTTTATTCCACCCTCACTTTCATAGACTTGCCGTTAGGGAAGCGGACAATGTAGATGCCGGAACGGAGACCGTTTGCAGACATTGCCGCCACAACAACCATATGACATAACTTTAATAAATATGTTCCTCACGATAAATTTATAATTGAGAGGTAGTAGCTATTCCAAAACAAATATTATCCCCCGGAACTAGATGACGGGTTATTTATCATTTCCTTTGGGAAATTTTCGAGCATCTGTAATCACAGAGACCACATACATTATTCCTAACGCTAATGCTACAATACTTCCGGCAAAATCATAGACTGACCACTGTTTTCCGAATATTTTCACTGACCACGTTCCAAAAGGATTATAGATATAGATAATACTTATCAAAATCAATATAAGACGGACTTCCGTAGGTCCAAGACTTGCATAAGTAAGTCTAAATTCTCCCAAGGTCATAGTGCATATGTAGGTATGCAACGATAGGCTTAAATAACCTATCATAATAAACAACGCAATATTCATACTCATAAAAGGTGTAAGACCTAGCCCAATACAAAAAAGACAAGTAGTAAGAGCATCTATGGAATGATCTATGAAAAATCCGTATTTAGGACGTTGGGTGTTTCGTACCCGTGCAAGATTACCATCCAGCGCGTCCCCAAACCAGTTCAGAACTAGGCAAAGGGATGAAAGCCAAAGATAATTCACATTTTCATTCGCTAACCAACAGAAAACAGCATACGCCACCGCTGCAGCAAAACCGAGCCAGGTCAGCATATCCGAAGTGACCCACTTGGGCATTCTCATAGCCAACCATACCAACACCTTCTTCTCTACACTATTTAAAAGAGAAGTCTGTATCCGTTTTGCATTTTCATTTCCCATTTTTTTTAATATTCTAAAGTTTAATTAAACG
>CAMWYV010000271.1 GCA_947178565.1 uncultured Porphyromonadaceae bacterium
CTGTAAGTGCCAGTACTGCCATTGCCATACACAATGTTTTTTTCATTTTCCGATTGTAATGTGATTGATACTTCAGGTAAAGTCTGCCAAACCGCATAAAAGAATCGTCAGCAGAATCTCCACAAAAATAACAAATACTGACCGCTCTGCCAAATTAATACAGAATTATGATACGTTCTATACATTTTTTATATATCTTCGCAGCAACTTTCTTTATACGGGATAACAGTATGGGAATAACTATATCTGACAGGAGCAGAGCGACGTTATACAGATTAGTCATCTGCATTACAGTGACAACTCTTTTTATGAGTTGCGCCAAACATGGTACAGACTGCAGTCTGCTGAAAATCCGGCAGGCCATATCTGACACACCTGAAAAGGCGTTGGCGAGTAATGACTGCATTAATCCGAACCAACTATCAACAACTTTCGTCCATTTCTATGATTTCCTGAAAATCAAAGCACATGATAAAGCATATAGCTGCCGCGTCAACAATACCGGTTTGTTCCTGAGCCGCATAGCGCCTGAAAGCCAACCACTTCCCCACTTAAAGGAAAGCCTTGAACTAACTGACGCAACAGATAGCACTCTAAATCTACCATTAGATTACCCTCTGCATCAGAGCGAGAGAGAACGACTTGCAAAAGAGCGAGAACGTCTCATCATATGGCTTGCAATAGCCGGTTGTGTAATACTGGCATTAACCATAGTAACCATACTGCGCCAACGCGTATTGCTCAAAAAGCAGGCGAAGCTTCAAAGTGCTTTCATTACCATCAGCGAATTAAACAATAAACTGAAGGGATTTGAGGATAACGATTATATTTCTGGTATTGATACAACAGAGGGAATACCGGAGAGAGTAAATAGCGAAATATCTAAACTCAGAGAAACAATCTCCCGATTCGGCACTCCGCATAATTATGCCCCTGACACCGAGGCATACCGTGCTATTTGTGAGGTATTGGAGCGTGGAGGAATGCTGAAAGAGAATGATCCCCTTTGGGATACAATATCAAAATCGGTAAACGAAATGTCTCCGGATTTTGAACAGACACTCAAGCGAATTTCCCTTAATAAAATATCTATGAGGGATTATCGCCTTGTACAATTAATCAAACTGGGGCTATCCTCATCTCAGATCGCCCGACTGATTGGAAGAAGCAAGAGTGTAATTCCTTATCGCAGAAAGCAATTATGCATAAATTCATTCAACAATCTCATCCAGCCGGAAGAACTGAATGCTTTGATTCGTAACATTTAATCACCCTGCCGTACATCCCGATGTATAAATAAACAAAAAATAGGGTGTACCGTCGGCACACCCTATTTTTTCATAACGTGGCTATCAGAGCGCAACTTCGGGATATAGCGCCTCCCACCATTCCGGCTGATTCTTCAGATACTTCGCAAACCATGCGAAGATTGTATCCTGCCAGCGGATGCGCTTATCATAATCCATGATATGATGATCCTGATCTTTAACCGCCACAAAAGCCGTGGGGCGGTCAAGCAGTTTCAATGCGGTAAACATCTGTATGCTCTCTCCAACCGGCACATTATTGTCAGCATCACCGTGAAGAAACAGCAGCGGAGTATGAATCTTGTCGGCATTATAAAGCGGACTCTGTTTTACATAAAGCTCGGTATCGCTCCATGGGTACGAGTCTGCCATAGACACCTCGCTATATGAATACCCCCAGTAGCCTTCTCCCCAGTAGCTTGTATGATCGCTGATACCGGCATGAGAAATCGCGGCGGCAAAAATATCGGTCACAGTCTGAAGATACTGAGTCATAAATCCGCCGTATGAAGCTCCGATACAACCTATTTTGGTTGAATCAACGTAAGGATGCTCCTCACAAAAACGCTTGGTTCCCTCAATTATATCCTGCGCAACGCCCTCACCGGCGGTATTGACGTGACGCGAAGAGAACTCCTGCCCGAATCCGGTTGCGCCGCTCGGTTCTATAACATACACCACATAACCCTGAGCGGCGTAAGCATGGTGAGGATAACGGCTCTCGAAATTACGGCTTGTCGGGCTACAACCACCGTAATAGTTTACTATCATCGGATACTTTTCATTCGGGTCGAAGTTTGGCGGCAGATAAAAACGTCCGTGGATGCTGTCGCCGCGCGAACTCACAAAACTCCAGGGAGCAACCTCCCCCAACTTAATATCCGCGAGGGCTGTTGCCAGCGGCTCATCAAGCATCGTGGTTTTAAGAGTCCTGGTATTAAGAGTGTACAATCTGTCGGGATTATCCATGCTCTGCGCGCAGAATGCGGCATTGACTCCGGCATCCGGCACACTTATCCCTTTTATTATATCCTGATTGAGCGGAAGCTGAGTAATCTTGCCGGTTGACGGATTGAGGCGATATGCACTGATACAGTCGCGGTTTTCCGCCGTGAAATATATCTGACCGTCTGCTCTGCTCCAGCGTGCAGAGTTCACACTCGGATCAAAATCGCGTGTCAGTGGAGTGAATCGCCTGTTTCTGATATTATAGAGAAACAGTTGAGTATCAATCATGCTCGGAATCCTGCCTTCCGGCACATTCTTGCCGATACCGCCGAGAGCCTCCGGTGAACCGAGAACAAGAATATGGGATGCATCGGGCGAAAACATCGCCGAACCGACAAACCCGTCATCTGCAACAATAGTGTCAAACTTCATACTCTCGATATCTAGAACCGCGATAGTTGTCACGGTAGTGGGACGCTTGCTCAAACGGCTGCGGCTTGTGCTGATTAGAAG
>CAMWYV010000272.1 GCA_947178565.1 uncultured Porphyromonadaceae bacterium
GGTCTTACACATAGCCTTTGTTCTCTGTGGAAACAGCTGCAAACTTTGCTTCCTTGATGATTCTATCGCGCACTCAGGGTAAGAAAGCTACACTTATCTATGTTGCAAGCGTTGTAATTACCGCTATAGCTTTCGGATTGATAATTGATACATTTATGCCTGCTCAATGGTTTTTACCTGCCTCATCAGTAGCTGCAGCAGATGCCTGTCATGTTAAAATTGGATGGTTCCCAAACGCTTGCAGCATCCTCCTGCTTATTCTTTTAGGATATACTTTCATAATCAATAAACACCATAATCACAATCATATAACAGATATGACCAAAGAATACAAAATCAACGGTATGGCATGCCAGCACTGCAAAAACAATGTTGAGAAGCAACTTGCAAAAGTACCCGGAGTAGAAAATGTAGAAGTGAATTTAGATAAGGCTGTAGCAAGAGTAACAGGTGAAGCCGACAGCAATGCCGTTATCGAGGCAATCCGTCTCGCAGGCTACGAGTTTGTAAGCGTCAGTTAATACTCACTGAAGAGCTGTGGCTTGATTACGATGCCTACTCTCAGCTGAGAATGGAATTCCTTGAAAGCAAGTAATCCCTCGCCATAACCATTATAATACTGCACAAACAAGTATTGGTTATCGCGAGGGAATATTCTATAGTTAAGTTCAACTATTGTATTGTAGTTAAGTTTCCAACCTCTACGCTTTGTGAGTATAACGGCCGCTCCGAAACGCTTGTTTACAGTAGAAAATGATGTTCCTATCTGATATATACCGCAATAATCAAGAATATCTCTATTTCTGCGACCGTCAATAATCGGAAGCCACACTTTACCGTGCACAATAAAGTTAGGATCAATCATTATGTTTGCTGCAAGCGATATTTTATTCCAAGAGCGCGATGCCGCACCGTCTCTGCCGTTACTTTCGTGCTCGGCAAGGAGAAGTAGCTTACCTATAAACCTGTTTTTTACAAACAGCGGTTTTGCAATACCTATACCCGGATTGAAATTCAGGTCGGTCATAGGCATAGAACGTTCCAGCACATTCCAGAAACACTTCTGCGAATAGAACAGAAACAGGTATGTATGCCAAGGCAAAACACTCTTTGTGAGTCGCTGGGATATAGAAATCTGAAACTTTATATTAGAATTCTGTTTGGTAGGCTTAGGACCGACCGATGTTCCGAAAATAAAGTAATTGTCCTTGTAAAGTCCGAAATAAGGACCGCTGTCAAAGGCTTTGCGAATACTGTCACTTGTAATATCTGTCTGAATATTCTCCTCACCGAGAATCTGGGCATGCACACCGGGCATCGCAACAGCAAAAACAATTGCTGTAAACAGTGCTCTTACAGGCTTATTAAACATTGGCATATATCCGCAAAATTGGTTCTTAAGATCAGATCAGTTTTTCAAGATTGGCTGTATTTGCAGCCACAACTTCGTCAGTAACCTCATAGTTGGCGAGATCACCGGCAAGATATCTGTCGTAAGCAGTCATATCAATAAGTCCGTGACCGGAAAGATTGAAAAGAATAACTTTCTTTTCTCCGCTCTCCTTGGCCTTCAATGCCTCACGGATAGTAGCAGCGATAGCGTGAGCTGACTCGGGAGCGGGAATAATGCCTTCAGCCTTGGCAAATACTGTAGCAGCCTCAAATGATTCAAGCTGAGGTATATCTACCGCGCTCATAAGTTTATCCTGCATAAGCTGGCTCACCACTGCACCGGCACCATGGTAACGTAGACCGCCGGCATGGATATTTGCGGGAGCAAAAGTGTGACCGAGCGTAAGCATAGGAATCAGTGGGGTATATCCTGCCTCGTCGCCGAAATCATATTGCATCACACCACGGGTAAGTTTCGGACATGATGAAGGCTCCGCAGCAATAAACATGGTATTCTTCTCACCTGCGAGGTTATGACGCATAAAAGGAAAAGCTATACCGGAGAAATTTGAACCTCCGCCAAAACATCCAATCACAATATCAGGGTATTCTTCAGCCATCTCCATCTGTTTTTCAGCTTCAAGACCGATAACAGTCTGATGCAACGCCACATGATTAAGTACGGATCCAAGCGCATATTTGCAGTTAGGAGTAGCCATGGCAAGTTCGACGGCTTCTGATATAGCTGTGCCTAGCGAACCCTGATAATTGGGATTTTCTGTAATAATCTTACGTCCGGCTTTGGTTGACATACTGGGTGAAGGCACAACCTCAGCCCCATAAGTTTCCATTATAGAGCGACGGTAGGGCTTCTGTGTGTATGAAATCTTGACCATATACACAGCCAGTTCAAGACCAAACATACGCGATGCAAGGGAGAGAGCCGCTCCCCATTGTCCTGCACCGGTTTCGGTGGTTATATTTGTTACTCCCTGTTTCTTACAATAATATGCCTGGGGTATAGCGGAATTGAGTTTGTGGGAACCGACAGGACTCACACTCTCGTTTTTGAAATATATATGAGCGGGAGTGTCAAGCATTTTCTCCAGACCGCGTGCTCTTACCAACGGAGTTGGACGCCATATTTTATACAGATCGCGTACCTGGTCAGGAATATCAATCCATGAATCCGTGAAGTTCATCTCCTGTTTTGCCGCTTCCTCTGAGAATAGAGGGAATAGATCTTCAGCAGCAAGAGGCTGCTTTGTAGCAGGATTGAGCATTGGACGCGGTTTTACCGGCATAGACGGAATTATATTATACCATGC
>CAMWYV010000273.1 GCA_947178565.1 uncultured Porphyromonadaceae bacterium
GAGTATATGTGGTCGTAGCCGCGCGCGTCTCCCCTCCCGCTGCTGAAATATCCGGCTTCTTTTCCGGGATAGAAAGTAATCCCGAAATCATCAGCAGCTGAATTTACGGGCACACCCATATTTGTAACCTTCCATGTACCGCCGGAAATGAGCTGCGCCTTGAATATGTCGAGCCCTCCCATTCCGGGGAGTCCGTCGGAGGAGAAATACAGAATACTGTCACTGAAAGCGAATGGAAACATCTCCCTGCCGGATGTATTTATAGCCGGGCCGAGATTCTCAGGCAATGAACCGGCTTTCGCATCCAGACTCATACGCCATATATCAGTTGAGCCATATGTGCCGGGACGATCGGAAATAAAGTAGATATACTTCCCGGAGGGGTCAACGGAAGGATGACCGTAATTATACACCGTATCCTCGATAAGGTCAAGCGGACGCGCCTCGCCCCATGAGGCATCGCTGCGCGCTGAAGTCATGATCTCCACCTTTGTATCAGCATCCTGCCTTCTCTTCGCTCTTGTAAGATACATCAGTCTGCCGTCCGGCGAGAACGAGATGATGCCCTCGTCGGCTTCAGTATTAAGTTCACCCTTTACAGGCTCAGGGCGCTGCCACCTGCCATGCTCATCCTTGCTCACCTCCCAGATGTCTCCGCGCTTCACACCGGTGACTTCACTTTTTGCGTTTCCGGTAACTTTCTCATTAGTAGTTGTGAGATACAGCTTGTCACCCTGAATAGCCGGAGCGAAATCACTCCGGCGGGAGTTGAACAGCTTGGCGTTCGCCACCTTATAACGGGTAGGATTAGCCTTCATCTTTTCGGCGAGGGTCACACCTCTGAGCCCTGTTTTCGCACTCTCGTCGTCAGGAGCCATCATCAGATACTGACGATATGCCTCAGCCGCCTCACCATAGCGCCCGTCGGCATGCAAAGCCTTGGCTATATGGCGGTAGAGCAGAGAATCAGGATAGCCGTAACGCAACGCATTGCGGAAAGCTCCTGCGGCTCTCGCATTCTGATTGAGCTTGCTGTGCGCCACTCCGAGTTTATATGCCACTTCCCCACGGAGAGTGCGCTCCGAAGGTTTCTTGAGCTTATTGTAAATCTTGCGGTATGTCGCTGCCGCTTCAAAATATTCTCCGCGAGCCATCTGCTCGTCCGCGACACTCATTTTCGCGCCCTTGCAACCTGTGAACAGCACACATCCGGCAAGGCACACCGCAACCATTATAACATTCAACCGCCCTATCATCACCCGATCAAGAATTAACATTCTGCATCTCAACAAGCTTTGAATAGACACCGTTGAGCGCAAGCAACTCATCATGCGTTCCTCTCTCAACAATCTCACCTTCATTCATCACGCAAATCTGAGTAGCGTTTTTGATTGTGGAGAGCCTGTGGGCGATAACAAGAGTGGTCCGGTCCTTCATCAGTCTGTCAAGCGCCTGCTGTACAAGACACTCGCTCTCGCTGTCAAGTGCGGAAGTAGCCTCGTCAAGAATCAGTATCGGGGGATTCTTCAGTATGGCGCGAGCAATTGAAATGCGCTGACGCTGCCCGCCGGATAACTTGCAGCCACGGTCTCCGATATTTGTATCGTAGCCGTCTTCAGAAGCCATGATAAACTCATGTGCGTTAGCAACCTTCGCCGCCTCGATAACCTGCTCCATGGTAGCGTTCTTGACACCAAAGGTTATGTTATTGTAGAATGTATCGTTAAAGAGTATCGCCTCCTGATTCACATTGCCCATAAGCGACCTCAGATCATGCACCTTCAGGTCTCGAATGTCGGTGCCTCCAATCTTTACAGAGCCACCGTTCACATCATAGAAGCGCGGCAAAAGGTCGGCGAGAGTAGATTTGCCGCTACCGCTCTGACCAACCAGCGCCACCGTCTCTCCCGGGCGGATAATGAGGTTAGCATTCTTAACGACGGGCACAGCCGGATCGTAGCCGAAGGTAACGTTTTCATATCTCACCTCACCGCAATCGGCAGGCAGGGTTTTGGGATGCGGAGGATCGGCGATAGGATTGCGCGCAGAGAGAATCTTATCTACCCTTTCCAGGGAAGCAAGACCTTTTTGAATGGAGTACATCGCCTTGCTAAGATCCTTGGCGGGATTTATTATGCTGTAAAAGATTATCATGTAGTAGATAAACATCGGCGCGTCTATACCTGCATTGTTATGAAGAATAAGCGAACCACCGAACCAAAGCACAATCGCGATGGTGACAGTGCCGAGAAACTCACTCATGGGATGCGCGAGAGCCTGACGGCGCATCACTCTGTTGCTTAGGGTATAGAAAAGCTGAGTAGCCTCGTGAAATCTATGCTCCACCTTCCCCTCTGCATTGAAAGCCTTGATGATGCGCAGTCCGCCGAGAGTCTCCTCGATATAGCTCATTATTCTGCCCCACTGCTGCTGTCCCTCCAGGCTCTTGCGCTTGAGACTCCTGCCTATTCTGCCCATTGCAAAACCGGCAATCGGAAGAAGCACGAGAACAAACAATGTAAGCTGCCAGCTGATGAAAATCATCATGAGGAGACATACGATTATCATCACAGGATTCTTGAACATCATGTCAAGCGATGACATTATGGAGTTTTCAATCTCGGCGACATCACCGCTCATACGCGCCATCACATCCCCCTTGCGCTCTGACGTGAAGAAACCTATCGGCAGGCTGACGATTTTATCATATAC
>CAMWYV010000274.1 GCA_947178565.1 uncultured Porphyromonadaceae bacterium
CCACCTCCCGGCGTTTGTTTGCTGCAATCTCATTCAGAATGTTCTTTGCCATGGGTTCAGCTGTTTACTTCAACAAATTTCTTAAAGCGATCAAGGGCTGCTCCACTTTCAAGCGACTCGTTTGCTTCTTTCACTGCTTGAGGCAATGTGATCTCCGGTTCGAGGGTGTGGATAGCGAATGCTGCGTTGGCAATCACACAATTTTTCTTCGCTTCTGATGCCCTTCCGGCAAGCACATCGTCGAAGATGGCTGCTGCTTCTTCCACTGTGTCGCCACCATATAGATCGATCTGGGCACCCCCCGTCAGTCCTAAGTCTGACGCAGTCATCACATGTTCCGATGTGTTGTTTGTTACCTTGAAGGGTGACGTGAGCGAGATTTCGTCGTAGCCGTCAAGCGAATGCACGATTGTGCAATTTATTCCTTCATTCTGCGCAATATAGCGGTAGAGACGCATTAGTTTCAGGTTGTAGACACCAAGAAGCTGGTTTTTGGGCAGTGTAGGGTTGACGAGCGGACCGAGCATATTGAAAAATGTACGCATTTTCAGTGATCTTCTCACCGGGCCCACACTCTTCAGAGCCGGACTGAAAAATGGTGCATGCAGGAAACTTACCCCGCTCTCTTCAAGCGAGCGGTTGAGTTTTTCTATGTCGGATGTAAATTTCACGCCATGCTGTTCAAGCACGTTCGATGAGCCCGACACCGAACTTGCACCATAGTTTCCGTGCTTCACCACTTTTCTGCCGCTTCCTGCCACTACAAAACAAGATGCTGTGGAGATATTGAAGGTGTTTTTGCCATCGCCGCCGGTCCCTACTATGTCGATGGCTTTCACATTGCCGAAGTCTACCGGTACGCGCCGCATAAGGATAGCATCGCGGAAGCCGGTGAGTTCATCCGGAGTTATGCTGCGCATAAGGAAGACTGTCATGAAGGCTGAGAGTTGGTTGTCGTTATATTTTCCGTCGGCAATGTTCAGCATAATGTCGCGAGCTTCTTCGCGCGAAAGACTCTTATGCTCAAACAGTCCTGATAATATTTTATTCATATGTCGGTGTTGATTGAATTTTTAATTTCAAATGCATTATGACTTGCTTTAGCTTGAACGAAGTTAATTATGCATTATGAATTATGCATTATGCATTTCTATTTAAGAAGTTTGAGATGATTTGGATGCCGTTTGGCGTTAGCAATGATTCCGGATGAAACTGCACCCCGTGGATATCATATTCCTTATGGCGGAGCGACATTATTCGTCCGTCATCGTCTTTTGATGTGATTTCGAGACAATCGGGAAAATCAGTTTCGCTTACTATCCATGAATGGTAGCGACCTATCGGGAAGTTTTCACCCATTCCTTCGAGAATATAGTCAGGTGCTGTCAGATGCGCTTGTGTCTGTACGCCATGGTATACGTCTTCGAGGTTTTCGAGCTTGGCACCAAATCTTTCTCCGATGGCCTGATGGCCGAGGCATACACCGAATATCGGTTTCTTTCCTGCATATTCTTTCAATAATTCGGGTAGGATGCCCGCCTCCGAAGGAATACCCGGTCCCGGCGATATGATTATCTTGTCATATTTCTCTATTTCCGGAAGAGTTATCTTGTCATTGCGCACCACTGTCGGCTCTACTCCGAGCTCCCTGACGGCATGCACTATATTATATGTGAACGAATCGTAATTGTCAAGAATCAGAAGTTTCATTTTATGTGGTTGTGAAGTTGTGAAGTTGTGAGGTTGTGAAGTTGAGAGGTTTGGGATTAGTGGGTCAGGGATTCGGCTTTGGTTACGGCTTTTACAAGCGCACCGAGCTTATTGTTGGTTTCCATCAGCTCGCTGTGTGGGTTGGATCGTGCCACTATTCCTGCGCCGGCTTGTGAATACAGCCGGTTGTCTTTGCTTAGGAAACTGCGTATGGTTATTGCTTGGTTTAGCGATCCGTCAAAACCGAAAGTGCCTATACATCCACCATAGGTCATACGGCTGACCGGCTCAATTTCGTTTATAAGCTGCATTGCCCTGACTTTTGGAGCTCCGCTTAGTGTACCTGCCGGGAAAGTTGCGGCGAAAAGCTTGTATACATCTGCGTCTTCAGGCAAGTGTGCTTTGACACGGCTCACCATGTGTATCACATGAGAGTAATATTGAATTTGTTTAAGGTATTCCACTTCCACTCTGCCGCCACTGCGGCTCAGGTCGTTGCGGGCGAGATCCACGAGCATGATGTGTTCTGCATTTTCTTTTGGGTCAGCAAGAAGTTGCTCGGCAAGCTGATGGTCCTTGCGGTCGTCGCCCGTGCGCCTGAATGTGCCTGCTATCGGGTCGATATATGCTGTGTGGTCAGCCGTTACGCGTAGATGTGTTTCAGGCGATGATCCAAACACCTTGAAACTTCCAAAATCAAAGAAGAACAGATAAGGTGATGGATTGATAGAGCGGAGCGCGCGGTACACATTGAATTCATCCCCGGTAAAACCTTGTGAAAAGCGGCGTGCAAGCACGATCTGGAATACATCGCCTCTGCGGGCATGAGCTATTCCTCTCTCTACCATTGCCTCATATTCGCTGTCAGTGACAGGTGATTCTATATCGTCGGCCGACTTGAAAGGATATATTGCGATATTATTGTTTCGGATAATGGATATGAGTCTTTCTCTTATAAACATATGACGCTGCCGACGCGCTCAAG
>CAMWYV010000275.1 GCA_947178565.1 uncultured Porphyromonadaceae bacterium
AGTGAATACCATTGAAGAACGTGATATCGACAGGGTGATAATAGGACTGCACCGGCGCACCAATGTGATAGACTCTTTCTTTGGCGACAAGCTGATGCAACTGCTTAGATCCATTAATAAAATGGTGGTGATAAGCCGTTGTTTTATTCCGGTGAATACTGTTGCGCGGATAGTGGTGACTGTGCCGGATAAAGCGCAGTTTGAAACGGGTTTTACCGCATGGGTCGCATCTGTGTGCAATCTTGCCGCTCAGATAGGCTGCAGGTTGATATTCTGCTGTAGCGAAACCACCCGGCTTGCGATAGCGGGGTCGATTGTGCGGGGTCGATACAGCGTGCGTAGCGAGTATAGACTTATGGACGGGTGGGATGACTTTGTGCTGCTAAGTAACCGTGTGAGAGAAGATGATCTGTTTATTGTTGTGAATGCGCGTAGAGCATCATTAAGCCACACGAGTGAACTTGATTCTCTGCCGGACTTCCTTCAGAAGTATTTTTCTCGTAACAATCTGATCGTAATTTATCCAGAGCAGTTTGGCGATGAGCCGGAGATCCTTACTATGGCAGATGTTCTTAGTACAGATATTGTTTCTGCTCCCTCACCTCTCTGGCGCAGAATGCGGGCCGCATATCGCAGCATGCTTAATATGCGCAAGCCGGGTAGAGGCGGCGGACCACATGATATCGAATTATAATCTCCGGGCACTTGGCAAAGATTGCAAGGATTAAGGGAGGTTATTTGTAGTCGTCGGTGATGCGGTAGAGGGTCTCGAATATTTCTTCGTCAACGTTTGTTAGCGCAACGTTTCTGCGTGCCATGACTTTACGTGCGGTTTCAAGAAATTTGGTGATAGGCACTTCGCTGAGTCCGGCGGTAGAGCCTTCCATGAATGACGGGATGAAGTTACGCGGGTAGCCGGCTCCATGGATATTTACTCCTATCCCGAGTACGGTAGCGGTGTTTATCATGGTGTTTATTCCGGTTTTGGAGTGGTCACCCATTATCATTCCGCAGAACTGCAGCCCTGTGCGCAGGAAGCGGCGTAGGGGATAGTTCCAGATTTTTATTTCGGTATAGTCGTTCTTGAGGTTTGATGCAACGCATCCTGCGGCAATATTGCACCATTCGCCAATCACTGCGTTGCCGAGAAATCCGTCATGTGCTTTATTGGAGTAGCCGTTGAATACGACGTTGTTTATTTCTCCTCCAACTTTGCAGTGTGGTCCGATAGTTGTTGCTCCATAAATTTTGGTTCCCATTTTCACTTCAGAACTTTCACAGAGCGCAAACGAGCCTCTGATGCAGGAACCTTCCATCACTTCGGCATTTTTACCAATATATATTGATCCATGTTTGGAGTTGAGTATGGAGCCTTCAACTGTAGCGCCTTCTTCAATGAATATTTTTGAGCTGTCACCGATAACGGTATTTGTTGCGCTCACGGGTTGTGATTGCCTACCGTTGGTTATTAGATTGAAGTCAAATTCAAGCGCATTGGCGTTGAGTAGGAATATGTCGTAGGTTTTTCTTATGAATGAGGGTATTTCTTCGATTTCAATCAGTTCAAATTCTGTTTGATCCAAGGAACCACGTGCTGCGATTACCTCGCCTTGAAAGCTCAGTGCCTGTCCGGGTGCGAGTGCTTCAATGCCCTGCACCACCATAGGGGTTGGGAGAAAGTGTGCTGAAATGATGATGTTGTCGCCGTCAGGGCTTGATATGCATGGGAATTTGATAGACAGATAATCTTCTGTAATATAGGAGTAAACTCCTGGCAGGAGTGTTTCCCATTTTTCGCGCAGTGTTAGGATTCCGATTCTCAGGTCGGCAACCGGTCTGGTAAATGTGAGTGGGAGGAGGTTGTTTCTTGTTTCCGGTATATCTTTGAGTATGATGTTGCGCATTTTTGTAGAATTTTACGCAAAATTAATAATTATATGTGTAGTATGTTGATGTTGTGAGGAAAAATCAAGGTGTGTGTATTGAAAATGGATTGAAGGTGTGTGTTTTCAAAAAATATGCAAATAAAAAGATGGAAATGTTTGTGGATTAGAAATTTAGTTTGTAATTTTGCATCGCTTTTTAGTCCGAAGAGGCGCTTGCTGCCAGCTAACTGTTTGTGGAACAGGGTGGTTGCAAGTGTCTATAGGTGTGTGAAAAGTGTGTTTATAGAAAGTAACCATTAATTAAACGATAAGTAAAACTAAAGAACTAAGATGCCTACCATTCAGCAATTAGTAAGAAAAGGACGCGTGGCTCTCGTAGATAAGAGCAAATCGCCTGCTTTGGATTCATGTCCGCAGCGCCGTGGCGTATGTGTGCGTGTGTATACCACAACGCCCAAGAAGCCTAATTCGGCTATGCGAAAAGTGGCGCGTGTGCGTCTCACTAACGGCAAGGAGGTCAACTCCTACATCCCGGGCGAGGGTCATAATCTTCAGGAGCACTCAATCGTGATGGTGCGCGGTGGTCGTGTGAAGGACCTTCCGGGTGTGCGTTATCACATTGTCCGCGGTACGCTCGATACTGCAGGCGTGCAGGGTCGTACCCAGCGTCGTTCCAAATACGGAGCGAAGCGTCCGAAAGCCGGTAAAGCAACAAAGAAGTAATAGACAGGACACTTCTTTAAGGAAGCTACGGCATCCACAAACATCAACCCCGTTTTTGATTGTTTGATGGC
>CAMWYV010000276.1 GCA_947178565.1 uncultured Porphyromonadaceae bacterium
GGCTGAGGTTACGCCCACAACTCTTGAAGAGACCGAGAAAGAAACTATTCGGCGCTCACTTGAAAATAACGGAGGCAGACGAAAGGCTACCGCTAAAGAATTGAATATCTCTGAGAGGACTCTTTACCGTAAAATTAAAGAGTACGGACTTGAATAACCCCGAATTTTGTAACTTTGTGAAGTAATTGACGTTATGAATCTCAGGCAATCATATCTCCGGCTTCTCATTGTTGCTGTTGTCGCGCTGTTTATGGCGGCGTGCGCGAGTATGGGGCGACCCGAAGGCGGTCCTAGAGATGAGGAGCCGCCTGTATTTCTGGGTAGCACGCCGGCACCCGGAGCGTTGAATGTGGATAAAAATAAAATTATTCTCCGTTTTAACGAGAATGTCCAGGTTAATGACGCGCTTACTAAAATAGTGATTTCTCCGGCGCAGGTCACTCCTCCGCTCATCACTGCGGCTGGAAAAAATATCATAGTGGAGCTGCGTGATTCACTGATTCCTGATGTCACATATACTATTGACTGCTCTGATGCTATACGCGATCTCAACGAAGGAAATATAATAGACGGTTTCTCATTCGCTTTTTCAACAGGTCCGGTTATAGATACTCTTCAGATCAGCGGAATGGTGCTTCAGGCGAGTAATCTTGAGCCTGCGCAGGGTATGCTCGTAGGAGTGTACTCGAATCTTGAAGATTCTGCGGTCAGGACTTTGCCGTTGGAAAGAATCACCAAGACCAATCAGCTCGGGCAGTTCACACTCAGGAATCTAAAGGAGGGAACGTACCGGATTTTTGCTTTGAAAGATAATAACCGCGACTGGCATTGGGACAGGAGCGAGGATGTCGCATTTCTGGATGTTACAGTCACGCCCACTGTTTCTGACGAGATGGTGACGGATACACTGAAGGCAGCAGATGGTTCAGATTCCATTATATCACGTCTCACCGCCGTGTATGCACCAAACGATGTGTTGCTCACATGGTTTAATGAAGATTACAAAGCGCAGTATATGCTAGAAATGACAGAACGGACAGAAACCGTCTGTCATTCCTGTTCAATGCGCCTTCAGACACTTTTCCTGAAATTACGATAGCCAACGGTGAATATGCAGGTCGCAATCTTATGGATTTTGCAATTTTAAATTCATCGGCGACAAGAGATACACTGGAATATTGGTTCACAGATTCTGTTCTGATAAAGCAGGATTCAATGCTTGTGAGCGCTAAATATCTTCGCACCGACTCTACCGACAATCTCAGTTGGACAACCGATACTCTAAAAATGTTTGTGCGCTCATCGGCTAAGAAGCCCAAAGCGGCTAAGAAGAAAAAAGGTGATGAGCCAGATGAGCCGGAGATCGTGTTTATGAATTTCAGGAGTAAGTCAAACAGTCTTGAAGTGTATCAGGAGATGCAGTTCAATGCGTCCCAACCTGTGGCGTCGATAGATTACAGCAAAATTAAACTTGAGGAAAAAGTCGATACGGTTTGGGTTGAACTTGAAACGCCGGTGTTTGTAAATCGTGATTCTCTGAAACCCCTTGAGTATGTGGCTGAATATGAATGGTTCCCCGGTTCAAGATACCGCCTCACTGTTGACTCGACGGCTGTTATGGGCATATATGGCGAGTGGAATAATACCACGAAGACCGAATTTACAGTGCGTGCCGAAGAGGAGTACTCCGTTCTTGATTTTACTATTTCCGGTGTGAATGGTCCGGCGGTTGTGGAACTTCTCGGGCAGAATGATCAGCCTATGTTTAAAGAGCCGGTGGTTGACGGACACGCGATGTTCAAATATCTTTTGCCGAAAACCTATTATGCACGGTTGATTCTTGACACAGATTCCAATGGAGTTTATACAGAGGGTAGCCTGACTCTCAACCGTCAGCCGGAAGAGGTATATTACTTTCCCAAAAAGATAAATGTGAGGAAAAAATGGAATGTTGAGCAATCGTGGGATATTACAGAGCTCCCGCTTGATCAGCAGAAACCCTATGATATAAAGAAGAATAAACCGAAGACTAAGGATGCGGCTGCAAACAGGAGAGATGATGAAGAAGAGGAAGAAGATGAGGGATTTTACATTCCCGGCTCTTCATCAGGCGACTTCAATAACTCCATGAGCAACTCACGCCGCTCAGGAAGTAACGGACTCAGACGCAACGAGTCCGGAAGAAGGGCTTTTTAGACGATATTTTACCGATGACACAGATAAAAACACCCCTACGCGATATCATGCCGGAGCCTACTCTGCGGCGTCTCCCATGGTATCTTGCCTACGTGAGTATGCTGCGTTCGCGCAACGTTGAGTATGTGTCATCTACAGCTATAGCCAAGGAGATAAATGTTGAGGCGACCCAGATTGCCAAAGACCTGTCGTTTCTGAATATCCGAGGAAAAACAAGAATAGGCTATGCGGTGGCTGCTCTTGAAAGAGTGCTCCGCTCATATCTCGGCTTCAACCGTGAGCACAATGCGGTGATAATCGGTGTTGGCTCGCTGGGCAGAGCGCTGATTACCGACTCGGGTTTAACCCGCTACGGGCTTGATATTGTGGCGGGACTTGATGTCAATCCCGAAATAATAGGAGGGGGTTAAATCAATGGGCCGGTTTTGGCCAGCATGGTAATGGCCGGGGTCCGCAGGAATTGAGGGGCTGAGT
>CAMWYV010000277.1 GCA_947178565.1 uncultured Porphyromonadaceae bacterium
TCTTGAATATTTTACAAATCCCACCTTCAAGTGGAGTGTGGACGGAAAGGAATTAGCCGACGCTTCCTCTCAAACTTACGCTTTTACTCCTACATCTTCCGGCAACTACATGGTGACAGTGACTGTTACTGAAAATTCGGAACATTCTGACGCATCAGTAAGCACAACTGTAAAGGTTGTTTGTGTGACCGGCTCACCTGCTGATAAATACAGACCACTGACAGCATCAAGTGCAAAAAAATGTAACAAGGTTTATGAATACTCACCTGCACCAGGACAATTTATAAACGTTATTGGTATACCTCCTTATGGTTTTGTCGGGAATGAAACTACCATGGAGTTAGCATGTGCATACGCGGAGCGCCAATTGGAGATACCATCTTATGTTTCTTTGGGTGCGTGGGGTGGCTCGATTATCGTAGGCTTTGACCATAGCATAAAGAATCAAAAAGGAGACGAATATGACTTTGCGGTAGAAGGGAATGCCTTTGGCACTTCTAATGAACCCGGTATTGTCTGGGTGATGCAGGATACCAACGGAAATGGTTTACCTGATGACGAATGGTATGAACTCCGAGCCTCTGAAACCGGAAAAACGACTACGATTCAGGATTACGAGGTGACATATTTCCGTCCGGGACCATACGCCATGGATAATTTTTGGATTGATTGCTTCGGTAAAGAAGGAAGTGTTAAAAGAAATCAATATCATGGTCAGGAATACTATTATCCGATATGGATGCCTGAATCTTATACAATCAGAGGAACACTCATCCCCGGAACAATGAGTAATTCAGGGCATGCTCCTTATCCATGGGGATATGTGGATAATGTTGGGAGTGATAGCTTTGACGAAACAATACCTGGAGTTGCTAGTGGACTGAAGACCGGTTTTAAAATATCAAATGCTATGTATCCTGACGGCAACCCGATAATATTGGATTATATAGATTTTGTTAAGGTTCAGTGTGCTGTTCAGGAATATCATGTTTCATTTGGTGAAGTCTCAACTGAAGTTTGCGGTACAATAGAAGATAGAAATTCGCTCAAAAACAAATAATATTAATACAATTGCATAACAAATGAAAAAAGTTTGGTCGCTAATTCTCGTTACATTCTCGCTTCTCATTGCGGGATGTTCCGATGAAGACAAAGTTCCGGCAGATGCTGATGATAATTTCATCACGGCTCTGACCTTGACGAAAGACGGCAAATCGTATGATGCCGTCATTGAAGGTAATGACATTGTAATGACAGTGCCATATACTGTAGATCTCAACGGTGCTACCGCATCCATGGTCTATACCCCCTCTGCGAAAATTCTTCCTAATCCCCAGCCTATCACTGACTGGGATAGCGAAATGATTTTCCGCGTCACCTCCTTCAATGGGAAAGTAAATGAATATACCTATAAAGTAATCAAGTCTGAAATAGAATCGGATGGCGATGTTGTCTTGAAATCTCAGGCTGACGTGGATGCGTTTGCCGAGACAAAAGTTTCTGTCATCAAGGGCAACCTTATAATCGGTGACAATGCCGAGAATGCGGCTGCCATTAACAATCTTGAAGCATTGGCAGGTATTAAGGAAATAACCGGTTCGCTTCAGATCCTTAACAATTACAAAGGGGAAGCTCTTGATGGTCTCAATATCATAAAAGCCGGAGGAATTCAGTTTGGTACAAAAGAGACACCATCACCATGTACTGACACTTACCGTTTCCGCCTTGAACAGCTTCAGGAAATTACAGGAAATCTGGAACTGAACAACAATGCTGTTCAGTTTGTTGAGTTTGACAATCTCACGAAAGTTGAGGGTGACATCTATATCAAAGATGATGCCCTTACCACACTTTATTTCCCGAAACTTGCGGAAGTCGGAGGGGACCTTGACCTGAGCGATAACTCAGTAGTCATATATGAGCATGGTTTGAGTGATATCAAAGATACGCCTTTAGCTCAGTTGGAATTCCCGGCGTTGGAAAATGTCTCAGGCAAATTCTCAATAAATCTGCCATCAGATAATTTCCAGTCCTTAAAATTACCGAAATTGCGAACCGCAGGTGAAATTGATTTTTTAGTTGGCTGGGAGCTCAAAACATTGGAGATTCCTGAGATTTCAGAGGTAAACGGTGATTTAATATTATCCGGACGATAAGAGGCAGGAGCAAGTATATATATAAATCAACAATTAGAGAAAATCGTCGGTCTGAATAATCTTAAACAAGTTAAAGGTACACTGAATATTTCCTGTTTCGGTACGATGTCAGAATTACCGAATTTATCTTCTCTTTCTCTGGTTGGTGGAATTTTCATTGAAAATTTATGGGGACTTCAAGGGAAAGGTATAGTTTGTGACTTAAGCAATGCATCATTTCAATCATTCAATGATGTTGACCCGTTTATACATATTAATTCGGCTTTTGACAAATTAAAGACTAAAGAAGATTTGTCCAATGTGAATATTGAAATGGGTTTAATATGCTACACTGATAGATGCATACCGGAAATTAATTTTAAAAAGGTTTTGGACTTCACCTGTACATTTGACTTTTCCAATCTTGCAGCTAACGAAAAGAATCAGACATTTGCTTTAGAAGAAATTCTTGGTGATGCAAATTTTAGAGTAAATGCCGGCTCTGGCAAATCAGTTGATGTGTCTAATAT
>CAMWYV010000278.1 GCA_947178565.1 uncultured Porphyromonadaceae bacterium
GTGATAGATCTTCACGAGGTTACCATCCTTGTCGGCGAATCTCTCATCACCCATATAGGTGAAGTTGGTGAAGAGCATCTGCTTGCTGAAGTCCGCTTTGTCGAAAGCGAATGTCTCGGCAGGAGCGGGAGCCGCTTCTGTGCCGGTTGTCGGCTTGCCGAGCAGCGGGGTGTAGTCGCGGGTGTCGGTGAGATAGAGCTCGGGATAACCTTTGTCCTGACCCTTGAGCACACCTGTCACGCTTGCGAGAACAAGATTTTTATCCGCAGAATCAATTATATCCTCGAAGCCGGTGCCGCTCTTATATTCGCCGTTGATGCGGAGAGCGTTGCCGTTCTTGTCGGTTACGAACAGAATGTAGCTGTCGTAGCCGGCTGCGGACTGGTTTGTGGAAACATACGCGCCGCGCACATAGAGGGGACCGGCGACAGTAACAACACTGCCGTTGGCTATCGGTGCGTCCGCCGAAGTGAGGGTAGCGTAAGAGATGTCGGTCAGCCCGGTAGATTCGATCTTGTAGAGGTCGATGTATGAGTAGCCGCTGAATTCCTTGGAATTTTCATCAACTAACTGCTGGAAGAAGATTCTGCCGGTGAAACCGTCAGTTACATCCTCACCAATTCTGCTGAGTGCCTTCCACGATGAAGAATTCTCTGCATAGGAGACAGGAGCCTGCGCGAAGTCAGCGGAGGTCTGGTATAACATTGCGCCGGTGCCTCCAAATGATGAAGTGGGATTTATTTTCGGGAGGGTGACATATCCCTTGGCGCCTCCCTCCAGATCAATTGTGCTGCCTGTCACCTCAATAGCGGGAGCCGGCTCTGATGAGAAGTTTTTGCTTACGCTCCTTGCAGTGACAACATACCAGTCTCCCTTGTTGGTATCGGTGTAAACTTTAGATGACTTAGTTGACTCTCCTTTAGCGTTCAAACCATAGGTTTGGATAGCTGCTCTGACCTGAAATTTGTTTGTGGTGCCATTTTTTACAGGATCGTCACCAGGTTTGTAATTATTTTTGGATAGGTATAATGTATTGTCACCGGAGTTAAAACCTTTGTTGTCGGTATTGATAACGTCGTCAACAGCCCAATATAGATCGTACAGGCTGGCGTTTCCTGAGGCGGCTTTTCCTTTGGTCTGAAAATAAACCCAAGGATTACCTTTCTCATATGTCACCTCGTTAGTGACCGGGTTGAATGTCTGAGGATAAGATGCGGTACTGAGTGTATTTGTCTTATCGGCTATAACATAAGGTGGATCTATGCGGCTCATCTTAAGATTGATTGTGAGATCTTCTGTTGAAACCGCATCAGTGCGATAAGAAATGAAACGGATTTTTTTTGCCCAGTCATCCAACTCATCATCTGTAGGCAGATATGAGTCGGGCACACCGATATAGCCGTCATATACAATCTTGCCATCCTCAGATCGACCCGATAATTTATTAACCGAAATCCAACTTGTAGTCGGGTCAGAGTTCTTATCGGGGGTGGTGATAATGGCAGTTGCATCCGGTATGTCGGCGTTTCCTAAAGTATATGCGATACCTGTGGCATCTTTAATCGTGTTTCCGTTTTGGATATTGGTGTAATTCAGAATTTTAAGAAGACCGCTCGATGGCTGGTTTATAAATGTCAGCAGTTTATTATCAGCATCATAATTATTTGTTTGTTGTGCGGCTTGGAACAGGTCAGCAGTAGGGGTGGCGGGAGCCGGGGGGATACCCTCTACAAAGGTGATGACCATCTTTGTAACCTGAACCGCATACTGATCTGTATTCTTAATCTGGATGGTTCTGCTGTCATCATCCGCTTCAAATCTGTATGTGTAGTTGGTCTCAGCTGTAGCTGATTTTGTTCCCTCGCCGGCTACAAAAGCAGATAGGTTATTAGCAACTATATCAACGGCTTTAATCCAACCGTTTTCAATAGAAATGGTGAGAAATGATCCAGTAGAAAACGAACTTGTTCCGTAAATATTAAAATATCCCTGAGTTGTGCTTGTTGGTGAGTAAAAAATCGAGAGGTTGCCTTGAGTTCCGTTCGTTGTGCCGGTAAGAATTATGGGTTTATTCGTTGGAGGCAGGTAGTCGAGCGTACTTTCAACTGTAATTGGTGCAGTGGGAGGAACATATAATCCATTCTCCTTCATGATACTGTTGGTTACTTTTCCTTTATCTCCTACGGCAGCATTATACATGAACGCACCTATATTGGTTTTACTGGTAAGAGTACTATTATTACCTGGGATTTCTTCCCAACTTTCACCCCCGGCAGCTTGGTACTTTACAAAAAGATTAGCGGCTTGAGGGTATACAGGGTCTGAATTTTGGTTTGATGTTAATCTTGAGTTTGTGCACCAAAATCCATATTTACCTCCTGATCTTGTGTCTATAAACGTCAGCTTTTTCTCGTCGCCGACTTTGGCACTGACGCGCGGTGGCGCGAAGAGCAGAAACGCCATCAGTAATAGCAAAAGTTTTTTCATAAATGTAATTTTAATTTGATGTATTGATTGTTGTTATTGTTTTGATTATCAGAATACTAAAATTGGAAATTGCACCTTGATGAAAGGTGCTGAAAACGGTTCGCAGAGCTTGCTCTACGAAGCAGGGAGGAGGGATCTGTGAGTCTGTTTGATTTAATGACTGTCATTGACCTGTAT
>CAMWYV010000279.1 GCA_947178565.1 uncultured Porphyromonadaceae bacterium
ATGAACGTCAATCTCTATGTTGTGCATGGGATTCCTGCTCATGAACCATTTGGAGCAGGAACAATCAACCTTTATCAACATCAGGTAACACATACTTTTGATAGAGATAACACATCATGGCGGAGATGGAGTGCATATGACTCATCTCCACTTCGCGTAGGACAATTTCTTTTTCGACCAGGGGAAAACAATACGATTTATAAATTTAATGTTGCCCCCGGAGAACTCTCTCTGCACTCAAGACTGCGTTATCGCATTAACGGAAGTGCTCCTGGAATAGAATCCTCCATGTGCGTCTATCTCAACTATGGATTCATCTGCGATAACCACGGAAATATTATAGCCATCAATCTAAATAACCTCAAACCGATTTGGCTTTATAAACTCGGGGATGATATTGATGCCACACCGGTACTCGAAATTGAGAACGGGAAACCATATCTTTATGTCGGCTGCGAAATAGATTTGCAACAGAGTGGTGAAGCACGTTTCGTAAAACTTGATGCCATGAACGGAGAACGGATTTGGCAAACTGCGATTGAAGGAAACCGTGTGAATATCTATGAGAAACATTTTGACGGAGGATTCTATGCCTCTGCCCTAACCGGACTTGGCAATTGCTCTCATCTAATTTTTTCCAACTGTGTAAGAAATACCAAAGGTCAGAATGGAGAACTGATTGCTTTCAATCGTTCTAACGGAAAAATTGAATATTCTTTACCACTCCGATACTATGCTTGGTCTTCTCCTGTCGGATTTGTAAACGAAAATAATGAGATGTTTATTCTCACGGGAGATACGGCTGGGAATCTCTACCTCATCAACGGCATATCCGGAAAGATAATAACAACCCGTAAAGTGGATAGCAATTTTGAATCATCACCTGTCGTAGTAGGCAATTCGGCTGTAATCGGTTCCAGAGGAAAATATATCTATAAAGTGTCAATCCATTGAAATACTTGTTCAAAATACTATTCTGTCTGCTGATACTTCCGATATCACCGGTTTGTTATGCTCAAGAAATAACCGCCTACATCGACTCTGTGTCCGGATCATACAACTTCTGGTTATATACACCTGAAAACACGCTTATAGAAGAAGCGGAACCAAAACCGGTCGTTATATTTCTGCATGGTGCGAGCCTCTGCGGCAACAATCTTGAGAAGGTAAAAAGCTACGGTACGATTGATGCCATAGAGAAGGGCAGAAATATTGATGCCTATGTTATCGCCCCGCAGAATCCAGGAGGAGCATGGAATCCGGATAAGATAATGCGGATATTCGATTGGGTGAGCGACCGGCACAATATTGACTATGATAGGGTTTATGTCCTCGGAATGAGTTTGGGAGGCTTCGGCACGATAGACCTTGCCGCCGCATATCCGGATTTCATAGCTGCTGCGATTGCCATGTGTGGCGGCGCCACACATCCCGACCTCACGGCATTGAATGATGTACCGCTATGGATTATTCACGGCACCGCAGACAGAGCGGTGAGTGTGACGCAGAGCGACAAAGTTGTAAACGCTATGAAAGCAGCTGACAATGACACACCCAGACTTATTTATGACCGAGTGGAAGGCATGAATCATTCGCGTCCCGCACGCATATTTTACCTCCCTGAGATCTATGAATGGCTATTCAGCCACTCCCTTAAAGATGAAGACAGGAAAGTAGCACCCTCCTTTGACCTCACCAACGAAATTATGCAGAGCGCTTACTCGGGTCTCAAATTTATCTCACGCAAACAACCAGCCGCAAGAAAAAAACGGAAAACCGCACGTAAAAAATAACCACCTTATTTTTCCCCCTCCCTGTGAGTAAAATTCAAGTGGGAGTGTGATTAAGGACTTTAAAGACCTTAACTCACCAACAGAACACCAGTGTTAGCGAGGATAGCATCAGCTGCCATATCAGCGCCTCTATTAAAGAAGATGCAAAAAAGGTGGTGCCGAGAATGGCACCACCTTTATTTATCATCAATATTTTTGTGTATTTTACTTGAAGATGTATTGACTTGATATTGATTCGTGATTGTGAATGCGACGGATAGTATCAGCTATCAGCTTTGCCACACTGAGTATAGTCGCTTTCTTACACTCTTTATTAAAAGGAATGGAGTTGGTGAAAATCATCTCTGTCATAGCGCAGTTGTCAACGCGCTCACTTGCGGGATCACTCATGATTGCGTGAGATGCGAGAGCTCTCACTGATTTGGCTCCGTTTGCCATCATGAGGTCGGCAGCCTTGGTAATAGTGCCGGCGGTATCAACCATATCGTCAATAAGAATCACGTTCTTATCTTTAACGTCACCGATAACAGTCATTGACTCAACAACATTTGCTTTTGCGCGCTGCTTATGGCAAAGCACGAGAGGCACATCAAGATATTTTGCATAAGAGTTCGCTCTCTTTGCTCCACCAACATCAGGAGTTGCGATAACCATGTTCTCCAATTTGAGACTCTCTATATAGGGAATGAATACCGAAGATGCATAGAGGTGGTCAACAGGCACGTTGAAGAAACCCTGAATCTGGTCGGCATGGAGATCCATAGTGATGACGCGGTTTACTCCGGCAGCACTGAGAAGATCGGCAACAAGTTTTGCCGCAATACTTACTCCTGTCTCGTATACGCATCTCCGAGC
>CAMWYV010000280.1 GCA_947178565.1 uncultured Porphyromonadaceae bacterium
GTTCATTTATGATCCATTCATTCAAGATTCATTCATTCAGAAGCTTGCCCCTCTCGCTTGCCGCGCTTTTTGTGGTGATGTTGGTGGTAGGAGCATGCAGCACTACTCGCCGTCTCGGTGAGGATGAGGTGCTATACACCGGCATCAAGAAGATTCAGATCAATCCCACCAATAATGAAAAACTCCCGGCTGATCTTGTGGCGGAACTCAAGCAGGCTGTCAATGTGAAGCCTAATAATGCTCTTCCGTTTATCACTCCTTATGTAAGATACCCGTTCCCTTATGGTCTTTGGGTATATAATTATTGGAATGACTCGGCGAAGGGCGTCTATGGATGGCTCTACAGGACTCTTGTGGAGCAACCCGTGTTGATTTCTGATGTGCGTGCTCCGATGCGTACCAAGATGGTGGAGCAGATTCTTGCTGATAATGGATATTTCGGGTCCACTGCCACTTATGAGGAGATTCCTGATAAAAAGAATCCGAAGAAGGCTGCGATGTCATATACTTTTGATGTCTCATCTCCTTATCGTATAGATACGATTGAGTATTTCAATCGTCCTACTTACACTATTGAGGGGTTCATAGATTCTCTTGCCCGTAAGAGCAAATGGTTTCAGAAGGGTGCCGTATTCTGTGTGGATTCCCTTTCCGCTCTGCGTGTGGAAGTGGCTAATAATCTGCGTAACCGAGGCTATTACTATTTCCGTCCTGAATACCTTGAGTTTTTGGCTGATACATTCCTCACCCCTCATGCTGTGGCGATTCGTCTCAGCATCGCCGATAATTTGCCTGATTTGGCATTGCGCAAATATCGTACAGGAAATATAGTCACGATTCTTCACCGCAACGAGACTTATAGGGCTGGAACCCCGGATACTGTCATGACCGATAAGGGTGAGCTCATAATCATGCGTCCGCAGAGGGTGCGCAAGAATCTGATTCCGGGTTGCATCACTTTCCGTAAGGGGAAGGTCTTCTCTGTGCGCGATATGGACCGTACGCAGACGCGACTCGCACGCCTCGGTATATTCTCAAATATTCAGATTCAGCCTGTGGTGGCGGATACTGCGGCTAAGGATCCTACTATGGATGTATATATTTCCTGTCGCTACGACCGACCGATGGAGACGACTATTGAGCTGAATGCTACCTCAAAGTCGAATTCTTATATCGGCCCCGGCTTGATTGCCTCTTTTTCGCACAATAATATTTTTGGTGGAGGCGAGAAACTTTCAGTTTCGCTCAATGCCGATTATGAATGGCAGACCGGCCGCAATCGTTCAAGCGTTTTCAATTCCTATGAGTTCGGTCTTCAGTCATCTCTTGCATTCCCTCGCCTTTTGGCTCCGAAGTTTATTCCGCGTTCGCAGCGTGATTTGAACTGGACTACTGTCTCGCTCGGCGGATCTGTGCTCAATCGTCCGAAATATTTTATGATGGCGGAATATAATATGGGCATCACCTACGAATGGCGGGCTACTCGCCATGTCATGAATTCGTTCACTCCGTTTAAGCTAACCTACAACAAACTTATCCATACTACCGAGGATTTCGATTCTGTTATGGCGATGAATCCGGCTGTGGCCCTCAGTTTCGAGAGCCGGTTTATCCCTCAGCTGAGCTATACTTACACCTACAACCGTTGGTTTGAGCGTGAGCAAAATAATGAAATCACGTTTACCGCTTTGTTTACGGAGGCTGGTAATCTTTTCGATGGAATCTATTCTCTTGCCAAGGTAAAGGGAGAGAAGAAACTTTTCGGAACTCCGTTCTCTCAGTTTGTAAAAGGTCAGGTGCAACTCGTCTGGAACCACCGTCTGTTCCCGAAACAAGATCAATGGCTGGTTTCCCGTGTTCTTCTTGGGGCTGCGCATGCTTATGGCAATTCTAAGGAGGTGCCTTATTCAGAGCAGTTCTATATCGGTGGTGCAAACTCTATCCGTGCATTCACAGTCCGTTCTATCGGTCCCGGTAGCTACCGTGCCCCTAAAGATCTTGTGAATGGTTACTTTGACCAGACCGGTACCTTTAAATTCGAACTCAATACCGAATACCGTTTCCCGATTGCCGGCGATCTTCATGGGGCTGCTTTCATCGATGCCGGAAACATCTGGCTTCTGAAGAACGACCCTCTGCGTCCTGGGGGTAAACTGGAAGGTAAGACTTTCCTGAAGGATATAGCTCTCGGCACGGGTGTAGGCGTTCGTTACGACCTTGGTATGATGGTGGTCCGTGTTGATGTAGGCTATGGTCTGCATACTCCGTATTCCAACGGCACTCCTCATTACTTCAACGTCGCCTTCAAAGATGCATTCGCGGTCCACCTCGCCCTCGGCTATCCCTTCTGACCTCATTTCCCCGATATCCTTTTGGCTTCTATCAGGTCGGAGACCTGATTCTTATGCAAAAACCCCAGACTTTAGTCTGGGGTTATCATATACCATATCACTATAGCCTCGGTGAGGCGCTTTATGGTGAAAGCTTAAGGATCTATAATCACCGCATCATCTTCTGAAAGGCCTCGCGCCTTTGGGGATATCAGCAGTTGCTTTGCTTATTTTTTCAAGTTCTTCAGGTATTTCCTTCATCCTTTCTATCTATTTAACACCCATATCCACC
>CAMWYV010000281.1 GCA_947178565.1 uncultured Porphyromonadaceae bacterium
GTAGATACCCTTTCAAGAAAGCTCAAACAGGTAGGCACCCAGATAGACAATGTGCGCACCCGTGCGGATAAGGTTCGTGCCGCAATGCGCAACCTCGATGCGGCAACTCCTAAGCAGCTGCGCGAAACTATCAAGGCTATCACCGCCGAACTGAATTCTGGGAAGATTGCGAGGGGAAGCAAGGAGTGGGATGCCTACACCGCCAAACTTCGCACGTGTAAGGCTGAGCTTGCAAAGGTTCAGGCTGAGATGTCCGTAACCACATCCAAAGCTGCGAAACTCAGGGATGTGGTCAATTCCTGGGGAGCATCCATAGCGGCAGGCATGGCGGCTTTCGCCGGAGTGGTTATGACCGGCAAGAAAGCGGTCGAGACCTATGCGGAAATGGAGCAGGAGGAAGCTAACGTGCGCAAATATACCGGAATGACCGCGGAGGCGGTCGGTGAACTCAATGATGAGTTCAAAAAGATGGACACCCGCTCTTCACGCCAGGAATTGAACAAATTGGCTCAGGAAGCGGGGCGACTCGGCAAAACTTCTCAGGAGGATGTGTTAGGGTTCGTCCGGGCGGCTGACAAAATCAATGTGGCTCTTGATGAACTCGGAGACGGTGCAACCCTCACGCTATCCAAACTCACCGGCATATTCGGCGATGAGAAGCGGTATGGCACAGAGCAGGCGCTGCTGAAGGTGGGGTCGGTGATAAACGAGCTGTCGCAGAACTGCTCTGCATCCGCGCCCTATCTCGCCGAGTTTGCAAGCCGCATGGGTGGTGTGGGCGCACAGGCGGGACTCACCATTCAGCAGATTATGGGATTCGGTGCAGTTCTCGATGAGAACAATCAGAAAGTGGAAGCGGCGAGCACCGCACTATCTCAGGTTCTTGTCCGCGTTTATCAGGATCCGGCGAAATATGCGAGGGTAGCAGGGCTTGATGTTAAGAAATTTGCAGACCTCGTTAAGAAAGATGCGAACGAGGCATTGCTGCAATTGCTCGAGGCTCTGAACAAAGCCGGAGGTATGGATACCCTTTCCCCCATGTTCAAGGATATGGGCGAGAGCGGAGCCCGCGCAATCCAGGCACTATCAACCCTCGCTACCCATATAGACAAAGTGAGGTGGCAGCAGAACGAAGCTAACAAGGCATTCCGGGAAGGTACATCGGTTATCAATGAATTTGATGTGCAGAATAACACGGTACAGGCTGGACTTGATAAAGCCCGTAAAGGATTTACGGAGGTGGCTGTATCCCTCGGAAAGGAATTGCTGCCGGTGATGCGCGGCTGCATCAGCGGCACATCCGCCATGATGCGCGTGATGCTCACTCTCATCAAGTTCGTAAAAGAGTACAAGGCTGTTCTGTTGACATTAGCGGTAGCCTTTGCATCATATTACACCGCCACAAAAGCTGCGACTATCGCTACTGCCGCGCACACACTCGCCATGAAGTCACAGAATTTTGCCGTGAAAACGCTCCATGCCACTTACCTTCTGCTGACTTCGGTAGTTGCCCTGTTTTCCGGAAACGTAACTAAGGCTACAGCGGCATTCCGTATGTTTAATATGGCTATCAAGGCAAACCCAATAGGGTTGCTTGTATCTCTGCTTACTACAGCAATCAGCGTGATAACCTTTTTTATCGGTAAGGAAAAGGAAGAAGCCCGGGAGGCTGAGGAAGCTGCGGAGGCGCGGAGAAAAGCAGCTTTAGAATTTCAAAAGAGTATAAGAGATATAAGCTCTACAACAGCTCAATATGCTCAAAAAGAGATTTTGACATTGAAGCAACTGTATAAAGCTGCTACAGATGCTAATGAGACTTCCGAAAAAAGGTATCTGGCGGCTAAGAAACTTATCGACTTGTATCCTGATTACTTCGGAAAACTTTCAGCAGAGCAAATAGCTATCGGTCAAGCGACAGAGGCATACGCGCGACTTCGTGATGAGATAATAAAAGTCGCGAGGGCAAAGGCTGCTGCCGAGAAAATTCAGGAAAACGAGAGTAAGGGGTTGGACCTTGAAATGCAGCTCGAAGATGCTCTTGGCCTTGAGAGAAAAGCTGCAACAGCGTTGGAAAAACTGGAGCAACAGAGAACTCTTGCCAGGAGTCTGGCAAGAGATCACAGCGCTAAGTCAGTCAAAAAGTTATCGGAGGTGAACAGTAAGATAAAAGCTCTTGAGAAATATTACGAGGAGACTACGGAGAAAATTTACGACCTTTCGGAGCAGCTTGCTGATATTGACAAGGTTAACAAGCGCCTTGCAAAAGTAGCAGCAAGTGTGCCGGAATCTGAGAGAGTGGAACCGGAAAAAGATATCGATGGATTTCAGCCACAATTATCCGAAAAAGAGCTGAAGAAGTTGCAGAAAGAGCGTGCCCGGCAGTTGCGAGAGGAAGCCCGGCAGGCAAAGGCGGAACTCCTTCAGGCGATTGCCGAGATTCAGGTAATCCGTGAAATGTCACTCGCCGAGAACACCGCCGAATATGCATCAGGACTTAAAGATTACCGCAAGTACATCGAAACCGAGCAGGATATCAGGCTGAAAGCCGTGCGCGATGAAAAGGCGGTGTATGAGCAGCGCGGGCTGACAGCCACTAAGGAATATGCCAAACTGCTTAAAAC
>CAMWYV010000282.1 GCA_947178565.1 uncultured Porphyromonadaceae bacterium
CCTTAATACCATAGCTGTACCTGAGGAGTTTATGACTTGGGCAAACAGCGAATTCGGAGAGTCAGGCACTCAGAACCCCTCACGGCTGATTATCGAAACCGTAAATCCGGGTAGTCCGGAGGTGAAGAGCTTTCTTGACAGCCACGGCTATGAAGCCGCGGGCGACAAAGCGGCGAGTGGCAGAGCGGCATACTTTCTCTCTGTGGCAACCGGGGTGGTCGGGGCTATCGGAGTGGTGATCTGCCTTCTTGCTTTCGCTATTCTGATGCTTAGTATCTGGCTGCTGCTCCAGAAAAACCGCGAGAAGCTCCACGACCTAATGCTCATGGGCTATAGCCCTGAAGCGGTGGGACGATACTACTATAGTATAATAGGAGCGGTGAACGGGTGTGTGCTCATAGGTGCGATAATAGTGATGCTTACGGCATCCGCGCTTTGGAGAGCACCCCTTGAAGCCATAGGAGTGAACGGCGCATCCGCACTACCGGCTATTCTGACAGGAATAGCGGTTATGGTGCTGATTACAGCCATAAACTTCCTCGCCATCCGCCGCAAAGTGCGCACCGCCTTCCCGGGATAATTTCCCCGGAGCAGGGATAAATAATTAAGGTCCTTAAAGTCCTTAATGCCCTTATTGTCAGTAAAGAAAATATAAGCGGGAAGGCGAAAATCGCCTCCCCGCTTATTTTAGTATGCATTGTATCTTATTTCACGATTACTTTTATGGCTTTGGCGCCGGGAATGCGGACAATATAGATGCCGGAGCTGAGACCTTTTGCGGATACTCTCCTTCCGTTGAGGTCAAACACCTCGCTCCCCTCCGGCGCGATGATGTTGCCACCTTCAACTCTCACGCCCGAAACATCATCGCCATCCATGCCCTCTATTCTGGAAGGCTTCGCCACAACTGTTACTGCGCAGGTCGCGGTGAGATTGTTGGCGGTTGTTGCGGTGATGGTTGCTTTACCGGGCTTAATGGCTGTCACCAAGCCGCTTGCGTCAGCAGTGGCAACCGCCTCATCCGAGCTGCTCCAGCTAACACTCTTGTCTGTGGCATCAGCAGGGGTTACGGTTGCAGTGAGTTGCAATGTATTGTTCTCTATGATTTCCGCTTCTTCCAAGTTGAGTGTCAGTCCTGCGGCATCAACAGTAGCAGCCACCACTGTTATTGTGCAAGTAGCTTTAAGACCGTTTTCAGTCGATGCAGTAATTGTTGCTTTACCCGGCTTAATAGCTGTAACCTTACCGGTTGCATCTACAATAGCAACCGCCTCATCCGAACTGCTCCACGCCACACTATTGTCTGTAGCATCTTCGGGAGTAATATAGACTGTAAGAGTTACAGTTTCACCCTCAATCAGTTCCATATCAGATATAGTCATTTCTATTGCTTCCGGTGCTACCTCGAAGAATTTTTTCCAGCCGTAGTAAGTTTTGTACGTCTCCAAACTCCCATTCGGGACTATTAGAGTAGCATTTCGGTAAACATCATCATCAAAAGGATCATTACTTATAAACATTGGTGGCTCAGGATTAAGAACTTCTACAGTCATTAACGAATTACACAAGTTAAAAGCCCAAGAACCTATAGTGCTGACAGAGTTCCCTATGATAACAGAGGTCAGACTGGTACATCCATAGAATGTTTTTTGTTGGATTTCAGTTACTGAATTACCTATTATAGCCGATGTTAAACCTGAGCAATCTTGAAATGCCCAAGAACCGATATAAGTTACTGAATTAGGGATAATCAGTTCAGTAAAACTGACACATCCTTCGAATGCACGCGGTCCTATAAATAGTACTGATTCCGGTATGTTCACTGAGATTAATCCGGAGCATTCACTAAATGCACTACCAAATATTGAAGTTATGGTCGTAGGAATTTCTACAGAGGTTAAACCATCACACCTTTCAAATAATTCTGTTGGGATTGATGTAACAAAATTGCTAATGGTGACTGATGTAAGCTCATCTCTAGCATAAAATGGAGAACAGTACTTAACAGGATTACTAGTAGATCCGCCAATATACTGAACGCCAGCAGTATATGAAAGGTTTCGACCCAAATATATTGTTTTTATTGGACAGGCCGAAAATAATCCCGGACAGGCCAAAAAGGGGATTCTTTCATTGTGTCCTAATGAAAGAGTTTCATTCCCATCTTCAAATATCAATTGTTCTAATCCGGAACATTCTTTAAATACACCGTTACCTATTGAAGTCACTGAATTCGGAATAGTTATAGAATTCATCCAGGAGCAACCGCTAAATGCTTCATCTCCTATAGCCACGACGGAAAATACATTTCCATTATATTTCACAGATTCCGGTATGATGATATCTTTACGGGATAAATTCTCTGTATATCCAATTACAGTAGCCGTAGAATTATCATCATTAAGTTCATATTTAAGACCGTCAATTTCGACCTCATCAGCAAGGACTGAAAAAGGTGATATGATGCATAAAAGCACCAAGGCAAGCATATTATATTTGAAAGTCATAATTTATTAGCAAACAGGTTAAACTAATTATTTGTTACGGGATAAATACTAATACAACAGACCGTAAATGAATTCTTTGCGTGGTTCGGTAAACATAGAAAATAGAAT
>CAMWYV010000283.1 GCA_947178565.1 uncultured Porphyromonadaceae bacterium
AATCAAATGATTAATCTCCGAATCAATTTTATTTTTTTCTTTGCGGAAATTATTTAGTAAGTTTGTAGGTGGTTATAAAACTCGTCAAACCGCAATTTATACACATTAAATATATAGTAGATGAAACCAGAAATCCCCGCAAGAATAGCCGCTCTCAGAGACTTTATGAGAGGAGCAGGTATAGACGCCGTGATTTTTCCGCAAACCGACCCACATCAGAGCGAATATATCGCCGATCACTGGCAAGTGCGACGCTGGCTCAGCGGATTCACAGGAAGTGCCGGAGCGCTTTTAGTAACTCTTGACCAGGCATACATATGGGCAGACTCCAGATACTGGCTACAGGCTGCTGACCAGTTGAAAGACACCGGTATCGGTGTAATGGAAGAGGGGAAACCCGAGGTTCCAACTATTGAGGAATGGCTTTGCGCTAACCTCAAAGCCGGTAATACTGTCGGTATTGACGGGATGGTATTCTCAATCAATGCCACCGGACAGTTTGAAAAGGAACTCGCGGCAAAAGGCATCAGATTGCGCGTGGATTTTGATCCTGCACAAGCATTATGGAGTGACCGCCCTGCCCTACCACTTGACAAAATCTTCATCCATGAAGAAAAATATGCCGGTGAGTCATCCTCTTCAAAAATATCAAAAATTCTTGCGGACGCAGCAAATCAGGGAGCAAACGCCGCTTTCATCAGCGACCTCGCTGAGATAGCATGGACACTCAACATCCGCTCACGCGATGTGGAAAGCAATCCGGTTGTCACCTCATTCCTCTACATCGCCAAAGACGGATCCACCCTCTTTGTTGACGAAGCGAAACTCACTCCTGAAGTTGTTGATTACCTCACTGCCAACGGAGTTAGAACCGCCTCATACACTGCTGTCAAAGATTTCCTTGCCGCACTCCCCGCCTCGGCGAAAGTGCTTGTGGCACCTGCTATGACCGCCGGAGCGGTGGCAGCTGCTCTTGGCGACAAACTCATTGCAGGCACCTCCCCTATAGCGATGCTCAAAGGATGCAAGAATGAGATTCAGATAGAAGGGGTGCGCCGCGCCATGGAGCGTGACGGAGTAGCGCTTGTAAAATCTTTCATGGAAATTGAAAAAGCACTCGCCACCGGAATAACAATCACGGAGATGGACGTTGCTGACATACTCACAAAACATCGTAGCGCCCAGCCACTCTACTTTGACCAGAGCTTTGACACCATTGCAGGATATGCCGCACACGGAGCAATAGTTCACTACTCGGCAAGCCCGCTGACAAACGTGGTTATTCAGCCCGAAAACCTACTGCTCATCGATTCAGGCGCAAGCTACCTTGACGGCACCACTGACATCACACGCACTATCACACTCGGAGACCCCACACAGCAGCAGAAAAGTGACTTTACCCTTGTTATGAAAGGACATATAGCCCTTGCAGAAGCGGTTTATCCCGAAGGCACCCGCGGAGCACAACTTGACGCGCTCGCACGCATCAATCTTTGGAAACACGGACTCAGCTACCTCCACGGCACAGGTCATGGTGTTGGTCACTTCCTCAACGTTCACGAAGGTCCGCAAAGAATTCACATCACCGAAAATCCCAACCCCCTAAAACCGGGAATGATTACTTCGGATGAACCGGGACTATACCGCTCAGGAGAATATGGCATCAGATGTGAAAACCTTGTGCTCACCGTTCCGGCTATGACAACCGAGTTCGGCAGATTCCTCAAATTTGAGGTTCTCACCCTGTTCCCGTTCGATCTACGCCTGTTTGATACTGCGATCATGAGCGATGAAGAGATTAAATGGGTAAACGACTACCACGCTAAAGTTAGAGAACGTCTCCTACCGCTACTCAACACCGAGGAGCAGGATTGGCTCACAAAGAAAACCGAAACACTGACTCGCTCCTGATACACCTTAATTAATATATGGCACTTATAATACCACTTAGAGGATTCACCCCACAGATTGGCGAGGGCACGTTTCTTGCCGAAAACGCAACAATCGTGGGTGACACCGTTGTAGGAAAAGACTGCAGCATCTGGTTCAACACTGTTCTCAGAGGCGACGTCAACTCTATCCGCATCGGCGACAGAGTAAATATTCAGGACGGTAGCGTTCTCCACACACTCTACCAGAAATCGACTATTGAGATAGGTAATGACGTCTCTGTCGGTCACAACGTCACCCTTCACGGATGTAAAATCCATGATTTCGCCCTCATAGGTATGGGAGCGGTTGTGATGGACGACGCGGAAGTTGGAGAAGGTGCGCTTGTCGCCGCTGGAGCCGTCGTTCTATCAAGAACAAAAATAGGGCCCAACGAGCTTTGGGGTGGAGCACCGGCAAAATTCATTAAAATGGTTGACCCCGAGCAGAGCAAGGAGCTCAACCGTAAGATCGCAGGAAACTACCTCATGTACTCCCGCTGGTACACTGATCCCGAATAATTATGCACTGCAAAATACAGAAAGAGATGCCTGAAAGGGCATCTCTTTCTGTATTTTGCCATAATCTTATAACATACCTGAAGACCATAAAAACCTCTGAGACTATAAATTCCCTTCACCCACCCAAAATTCAATATTTAAAATGAAAAAATACACAAAAAATA
>CAMWYV010000284.1 GCA_947178565.1 uncultured Porphyromonadaceae bacterium
TAGAGTACGCGTCTGGGGGGCGTGAGGTCGCTAGTTCGAGTCTAGTCACCCCGACAAAAGTAAGAGCGATGAGAAATCATCGCTCTTTTAGTTATATAAAAAGCAGAGGTACAGAATTATAATCCTGTGCCTCTGCTTTGCATTATTGTGGATTTACTCCGATTTCAGCACTATGATTCCCGGTTTCAATCCTTTAGCGGTCGCTTTAAGGATAATTTTACCCGGTTTGGTATTGGTTCTGACAATGGTGGTCAGCTCTCCATTAAATGCTTTCATGTGTGGTGCCTGAAAAGATTCAAGCGAAGAGGGATTTCCGTTAGCAGCAGCATGATAAGAGCCGTTTCCGCTTACAGTGAAGCTAATATCATGTTCTGCATCGGGAACAAGATTACCGTCCTTATCAACAACGCTCACACGTACAAATGCGAGATCTTTACCGTCAGGTTTATAATTCTGGCGGTCAGGGGTAAGAACTATGTGATGAGCTTTGCCGGCTGTACGAATCTCTTTTTCCGCCGCTTCATTGCCATC
Source organism: uncultured Porphyromonadaceae bacterium (assembly GCA_947178565.1). GTDB lineage: Bacteria > Bacteroidota > Bacteroidia > Bacteroidales > Muribaculaceae > Paramuribaculum. The sequence goes on from CAMWYV010000284.1 coordinate 532, forward strand.
CTTATCATAAGCCACAACCTTAACAGTGCCCGGTTGATATTTAGTGTCCATCCACATCAGGCGATAGCGTTTCTGACGCTCAAAATTTGCACGGGCTTCAGCCGTGTATGTGCTGTCTATGCCGATAGACATATCTTTTGATCTGCGCCCCTGACTCACACCGTTAATAAATAATTCGGCTGAAGGGTAATTTGTATAGACAAAAATCGGGGTGGTCTCTCCCTCGCGACCATTCCATGTCCAGTGGGGTAGAATGTGCAGGGTTTCTTCTTCGGGATTCCAATGGCTACGATACAGGTAGTAGCGATCCTTTGGTATTCCCGCAAGATCAACTATACCGAACAGAGAGCTGTGACTTGGCCAGTTTGTGTAATATGGAGTAGGCTCTCCAAGATAATCGAATCCAGTCCATACAAATTCTCCTATAGTATAAGGTAAATCCTCCTGCATGATATAGTCATCTTCAGGAAGATTGGACCAGCTGCAATGTTCTACATCGTATGAACTGCTCTGATGATCATTGTATGTTGCCATTGCCTTGCGCTCAACGGGAAATTTATACACACCACGTGAACTTACTGTTGATGCGGTCTCGCTACCAAGAACCAGTTGCCGGGGTAATTTGCGGTAAGCTTCAGGATATTTGAAAGGACGGTAATTGAATCCCGGAATGTCCATTACTGCTGCAAAATTATTGTTGATGACGGCGTCAGGAGCATCCATGCCCTGGGTTACCGGACGGGTATGATCTTCCCGGTGGCATATATCCTGAAGCCAGCGGGCTATCCGGGCTTGGTCTTCTCCCCATTGGTTAGGCACTTCATTGCCGATGCACCACATTACAACAGATGGATTATTGCGGTAATTATGAATCAGATTCGTGAGATCCTTTTCAGCCCACTCGTCAAAGATAAGGTTATAGCCATTCTGACATTTAGCCATATTCCATTCATCAAAACTTTCAGCCATAACCATCATGCCCATTTCATCGCAAGCTTTCACCAACTCAGGAGCCGGTATATTATGAGAGGTTCTGATCGCGTTAACACCCATATCTTTCATTATGCGTATCTGCCTGCGTATGGCTGCATCATTTACAGCAGCACCTAGCGGGCCGAGGTCATGGTGAAGGCAAACGCCTTTGAATTTTATCTTCTCGCCGTTTAGATAAAATCCTTTGTCTGGTATTACTTCTATTGATCGTATGCCGAATGGTGTAGTGTAGATATCTTTCAGTTCATCACCTTCATATAAACGTGTTACTGCTGTGTATAGTGCAGGGTAGTCAGGTGACCACAACGCAGGTTTATGCACAATGAAAGACTGCGTTACAGTACTGTCATTATACCCATAGTCTGCCAGAGATACTCTGTTTACAGTTACCTCATTTCCTTTAGGGTCTAAAACAGCGGTTTCAACAGTATAATCCGATGCATCTCCACCTTTTGGCAGTTCAGGACTTGTGCGGACATTTACTTTTGCCCACTCCTTCTTTACGTACGGAGTGGTTATGTATGTTCCCCATACCGGTATGTGTGCATCTTCGGTGACAATCATGTGGACATTACGATAAAGCCCCGCTCCGGGATACCAACGCGATGACTCCGGTAGATTTTCAAGACGCACAGCCACGGTGTTCTTTTCCCCTGGGATAATGTAAGGCGTAATATCAAAGTGGAAAGAATTATATCCGTAAGGCCAGTATGCAGCCTCTTTACCGTTGACATATACTTTTGCATGGCTCATAGCACCGTCGAAAAGCAGCGTTACACGCTGATTTTCTGTTAAATCGGAAGTGTTTATTTCAGTCCTGTACCAACCTGCTCCCACAAACGGGAGCCCGCCTGTGCGTCCGGCATGTTCCATAGCCTCCTTCTGACCGTCCTGAGTAATGGCAACGTTCTGGCGGTCGTTATCCCAGCTGAATGGTCCATAAATAGCCCAGTCATGTGGTACCGTGACCAATTTCCATTTTGAGTCATCTGATTTCGGCTGACTGAATTCCGGATTGTCTTCGCGGGTGAACTTCCATTTTTCAAGAAGTATTTCTTTCCTTGGGGAC
>CAMWYV010000285.1 GCA_947178565.1 uncultured Porphyromonadaceae bacterium
AATATAATCAATATATTTCACACATTCTTTCTTTTCCGCATCACGGTTTTTATGATTGTTCGGATACAGAACACTCACATAAATCAGTTCCTTATCCTGATTGAGGGCGATCCTTGATACCATCTTCTTGGATAACTGATCACTTCTATGGGTATCCACCTCAATAACAACTACAGGGAGATTTTCATCCTCGCTTTTACCTATTATATCATATCGATCCCGACATACCTTGCCATTAGCGGTTTGTGAGTGTTCGGGAGTATATTCATTGATAAACTCGTAGCCGAATGAGCCAAGTTCACGGTTAAGTGCTTCCACAAGCGGAGTTATGATAGTGGATTTTACATCATCCTGTGAGTAAGACCGTTTTGTGCAATTTTGCTTTAGTTCACTGATAACCGTACGGATTTTGTTTCCTATCGGTCCTAGGTCTGTTCTAACACCATCGGACATAAGAAAAGCCTTATACAGACCCAGAGCCGATTTATAGGTGGCAAGCCCGTTGTAAATGTTGCCGTCAATACTGATTTTACTCGGATTTGCTTTTCCCTCCGCTTCATCTCTTTTTGTGTAGCTAAGACTATGGATAAGGTCATCAAAACCATCTTTTTCCCAATATGAGAGAAGATTTCCATAAGCCTCGTTGATTTTAGCTACATTGCTGATCCGGTTCTTGACAGTGGCTTCGTCTTTACCAAGATTTCTAAGCCAATTTCCAAATTCATCACACAGTGGGAGCTGATTTTTACTCATATCATAATATTCACCGTGGCTCCCCGGTACTTAAAAAATGCGCAAAAAGAATACGTGAAGCCATACATCAACTCGTTCCACGCATAGAGGCTCTGGAATTGCCCGGTATAGTAGAACGAGCAAACTTGCAGAGGCCTCACGCATTTATGTATATATACTGTAAGGACAGACGCTCACGCATCGGCATTACTGAATTATATACATCCGCATAGGCATCTACCGTCTGCCTCATTCCTGACTATACCAATGAAATTTTCCAGATTTCTATGCGTCAAGAAAGTGCGTCAAGAAAGAGCGTCAAGTAAACGTCTCCTATGTATGTTACCCACCCCGCACAATCCCTAATGAGGACTCTGCAAGTAGATTTACTTTGCAAAAGTAGTTGTTTTCAGATTATCAGGCAAATGTTTAGAGAATGGGAAATTATAATGGCTCACCACTACGGGTATGGAGCGGCATATTCCGACACCGGTGGGGGATCAGGCGATGGGGTGGAGACCAAGGGTGGCGGCTTTGGTGATGACGAAGTCGAGCGCCGCCTGGCGTTCGTTGGGGATAATGCCGTCTAAAATAGCATCTTTTACAGCCATTTTGAGCTGTCCGACAACGGGTGAGGGCTGAAGCCCGAACATGGTCATGATTTCCTGACCGTCAACGGGTGGCTGGAAGTTGCGGATGTGGTCCCTCTCTTCAAGCTCAATCATTTTTTGACGCACATGGGCGAAGTTTTCAAGGTGCCTTTTTACCTTTTCGGCATTTTTTGAGGTGATGTCGGCTTCGCAGAGGGTCATGAGGTCGGAAATGTCATCGCCTGCGTCATGGATGAGCCGGCGCACGGCGCTGTCGGTCACTTCATCTTCCACAAGGGCAATGGGGCGCATGTGGAGCTCAACGAGTTTAGCCACATATTTCATCTTGTCGTTGAGGGGCAGCTTCATGGCGCGGAAAATACGCGGCACCATCTTGGCTCCGATGAAGTTGTGGTTGTGGAATGTCCAGCCTATATTCTCATCCCACCGCTTTGTGACGGGTTTGGCAATGTCGTGCATGAGCGCCGCCCATCTGAGCCATATATCGGTGGATTGGGAGGCGACTTTGTCAAGCACGGCAAGGGTATGGAAAAAGTTATCCTTATGCCCTCTGCCTTTCACAATTTCCACTCCGCGGAGCGCCGACAACTCCGGGAATATGAGTTTGAGCAGACCGGAATCGCTGAGGAGTTTCCAACCGACAGAGGGAACGGGCGATGCCATTATCTTCATAAGCTCGTCGGCAATTCTCTCTTTGGAGATGATAGAGATGCGCTCCGCATTTCGCTGAATGGCGCTGAATGTTTCAGGGTATATTTCAAAGTTGAGCTGAGTAGCGAAGCGGATGGCGCGCATCATTCTGAGAGGATCGTCGCTGAAGGTTATGTCCGGGTCGAGAGGGGTGCGGATAATTTTCTTATCCATATCCTCCAGCCCTCCGAACAGGTCAATGAGTTCGCCAAAGTATAGAGAATTGACCCTGACAGCGAGTGCGTTGATGGTGAAGTCTCTGCGTGAGAGGTCTTCAACGAGTGTGCCGTCCTCGACAATCGGCTTGCGGCTGTTGCGTGAGTATGATTCTTTTCTGGCGCCGACAAACTCCAGCTCAAGGTCGCCTTTCTTTACCTGAGCCGTGCCGAAATTCCTGAAAACGGCGAGATGGGTTTTCTTGCCGAGTTTTGCAGCCACGGCTTCGGCTACTTCTATGCCGCTTCCGATAGTAACGAAGTCAATATCTTTGGAGTGGCGGTGCAGAAAGAGGTCGCGCACATATCCACCTACGGCATAGCACTCGCGCCCTATGGAGT
>CAMWYV010000286.1 GCA_947178565.1 uncultured Porphyromonadaceae bacterium
CGCGGAAACTCCTGTGCCTCTGGCCCGCCCTGAGCTCCCAAGAGTCGCGGAAATGGCTCACAGACACCTGATTGTAGATCACAATATCACCGAATGCCATTCTGCAAGTCACCTGATTCATTGCGACTGCTGTTGAATATCTATTAAATATCTATTGCTGAAAATCTTAAAGATTTCATTCAATTTTTTTGCCGGATAATTTTGCAATATTGGCATTTATACATACCTTTGTGGCATACAATTTGGGAGCTAATATAAAGTCCACATTATTTTCCTTATTATGAAAACCACACACTCACCTTCTCACGACTTTGCCGGAAGCAGTCCGCTCAAATCTTTCAATTTCAATCACCTCCTTGGGCATCAACTTACGATCAAGAAATTTCGCCGCACTCGCCATAAACGTCTTTATATCAAAACCATTCCCCTCCACAAAAATAATAATCTCACTACCCCACCTCTCAGAAGGTCGGGATGCGACATAAAAGGCTCTGCCTACAAACAGAGGCGCAAGAATTTTTTCTATCGATTCAGGATGAATCTTTATTCCTCCCGAGTTAATCACATTATCCGCTCTGCCCAGCCAGCGAAATCTCGTTGGGGAGAGCAAAGTGACACAATCATTAGTGATAATTTTACCAAAAGAAAACTGAGGTGCGGATATTATGAGACACCCACGGGCATCCACTCCGAATTCTATTCCGGGCATAGCTGTGAAAGCATCCTCTCCAATTGGTCTCAGCGCTACATGAGAACACGTCTCTGTCATACCGTACGTTGCAAAAACAGGGATTCCGAGATTTTTGAGGATTCCATCCTGCCGTGGTGTTGTAGGAGCACCGCCGACAATTATTGCACCGATTCTTCGCGAAAGTTCCCCGTAGCTTACAAGTCCTTGAATTTGAGCAGGCACAATTGGAATGAGACTGAACCTGATCGATTGAGGCAATCCGAGCAACGGATCTGCATCAGGTTCGGTGATATAAAGCGGACATTGCGCGACTATACTCCTGACAATCATCATCTTTCCCGCGATATAGGATGCGCTGAGTGGAAGAGCAAGAGTGCTGGACGCATTTATGCCTAAAAAGGCATTTGTAGCCTTTGCCGATGCAATCATATCACTTTTGAGAAGACGGATTTCCTTTGGTTTGCCCGTAGAGCCGGATGTGAAAGCGACAATGTAGTCCCGGTCATCATTCCAACTGTCAAGAAACTCCTCGGCTTCCGGTGTAAGACCTGTTATTCCGGCACTATCCATTGCAATTCAGGGAAAGACCATTCTGTAGATGGGTTATATGAAAGCTCTTCGCCATGAAGCATAAGTGGAGATGGGATATTGTTGGTGAATAATCCGCCGGTACCGAGTCCCTGAGGTATTTCAACATTCATGCAGGCTACCCACTGAGCTATAGCATTGAGCCCGATATTGGACTCCAGAGAAGAAGTGACCCACCAACCGATTTTCCTCTTGACAGATTCTGAAATCCATTCTTTAGCACTGCTGAACCCTCCACACAATGCCGGTTTTAGAATAATGTACGATGGATGGATATAGTCTAGCATCATGCTCTTTTCTTTTGAAGAGTGGCATCCGATCAGCTCTTCATCAAGAGCAATAGGTATTGGAGATTCATGACACAGGATTGACATCTCCTTCCACTGCCCTGCCGCAATCGGCTGCTCAATAGAATGGATATCAAGCGATGCAAGGCGATTAAGGCGTTCAGGCGCATTGTCCGGAGTAAATGCACCGTTAGCATCAAGACGTATCTCCAGAGAATCTGCTCTGTGCTTTTCCCTTATCCGCTCAATAAGCTGATATTCCTGTTCGAAATTCTGTCCGCCTACCTTGAACTTGATACAACGGAAACCTTCAGCTATCTTTAGTTCGGCTCTATGGCACATCTCATCAATGCTGCCCATCCACACCAAACCATTGATAGTGATTGTGGAAGCACCGCTAACAAACTCGCTTGGAAACGGAGTGTGCAAACAATCGTGCTTGAAATCGCTCATTGCTGTCTCCAGTCCGAATCTTATTGATGAGTAAGCACTGATGTCATAATCCTCTCCACGGTTTATGCTGCGGCAAAGATTATATAGCACCTGCTCATATTGCGGTGTATCCTCCTTACTAAGCCCTCTGAACAGAGCACATTCCCCTATCCCGAATTTATTCGGAGTCGCTTCATCCCATACTTTGACATAAAAAGTGTCTTTGTAAGGCAAAGCGCCACGTGAAGTCAGCGCCTTGAAATTGAAGTCAAGCCGATAGGGAGTATAGGCTGCTCTGAGCATCAACCTGGAAATTTGGGAAATTTACCAAAATCAGGATCACGTTTTTCCAGGAAAGCATTTTTACCCTCCTGCGCCTCCTCCATAAGGTAATACATGAGAGTCGCGTCTCCGGCAAATTCCATGAGACCACGCTGACCATCAAGCTCTGCATTGAGAGCACGCTTTATCATTCTTATTGCCATTGGGCTGCGGCTAAGAATTGTGCGGCACCAGTCAACGGTTTCTTTTTCAAGTTCCTCAAAAGGCACAACCCTGTTTATCATTCCCATCTCGAGTGCTTCCGCAG
>CAMWYV010000287.1 GCA_947178565.1 uncultured Porphyromonadaceae bacterium
CTATAGATTGAAGGCAACCGGTATGCCGCGCATCCTTCAATCGTGAGGCAAGTTCTTTTGCATTAAAGGGATTACGGCTGAAAACCTGCCGGATCTCATATCCGGCGGCATCAAGCACAGGCGCGAGTGCGGAAGCCACGTTTCCCGCACCGAGAATAACTACACCGTGGCGATTTTTCATTCCTGATTTTTCCAGGAGCCGATGTGCACTTTCTCCCAAAGGAGCTTGGATGTGTCAACGCTCTTACGCTCCTCGTTTTTATGACCGAAAGTTAGAATACACACTACCGGATATTCTTCAGGGATGCCGAGTAGGCTCTGCACATACTCGTCGCTGGGTATCTCGTCGGCGGTAAAGCGTCCGCGAACCTGAATCCAGCAGGAACCGAGTCCCAGATCGGCAGCTTGCAGCTGCATATAAGCGGCAGCAATAGATCCATCCTCAATCCAGGGATCGCTTTTGGTCTGGTCAACGGCAACAACAACCGCGAGTGCGCAGTCTGCAATAGGATGCGCCGCAACCGGCTTGCAATCGGCGAGTCTCGCAAGCATGTCCTTGTCCTCTATCACAACAAACTGCCATGGGCGACCGCTTTTTGATGTAGGGGCGAGCAATCCCGCCTCAAGAATCAGACGCACTTGTTCAGGTGTGAGCGGTTCGGATGTATAGCGCCTTATACTGCGGCGATTAACGAGCAGTTCGTGAAAATCGTTCATATCTATGACGTAGTTAAGAATTTATTTCTTGAGAATCCAAGCATCCGGATAGCGTGAGGATATTTCCGCTTCAGATTTTATCTTCAGTGCCTCATTATATGTGTGAGCAGATGCAGCAACGATGCGGAAACGGTTGTCACTCTCAAAAACGGTGAGGTTTCTTCCGGGATGAGTCTCAATGAATTTATTTGCCTCGGCTGCGGATGAGTGTGAGCTGACAATGATATAGAATGAAGCAGCCGTCTCTGTTGTGAGTTCCGGTGACGGTGTAGGGATATAAAGCACCTGCTGCCCTGCGGGAGCGGTGACAGTTTCTGCATTGGCAGGCAGAGAGATAGTTTTGGCGGGAGTAATCTCCGGAGCGGGGATAGCGGCGAGATCGGTCTTTTCACGGTCAACCAGGACCGGTGTTGACAAGGTGATGCCGAGCCCGATGAGCACTGCGACTGCCGCTGCAATTCTGCCGAATTTTCTGATACCGCTCAGTTTAGCCACTTCTGCGCCAGCCTGCACCGCTACCGGCTGATAGTTCTCCAATGTAACTGCGGGGAGAGCCATATATGATACCGAAGCGATTGAATCTTCAGCAGGGGTAAAGATTGTCATGCCATTCTCATCACGGCTGAGAGTGCCTATGCGCGGAAAGGTGACATATCCCACAATGTTGTAAAGCCTTCTGAGTTGTTCTATGGAGGCTGTTACGGATGCTTTTGCAGCTTCAAACCTGACGCCGCAGCGACGAGCCACACTCGCGGTGAGGTCTCCGTCATCATGGTTGAGGGACGGATTGAAGGCGAGAGTGCGCGATGGGGGATACATGACCCCGTCGGCAACATAAGCATTCACACGGTTTGTTATGAATGCGCCCCAACCGGGCAGCACCACGCAGTCTTTGCGCAGAAGCAGATATTGAATATGTGGAATAATGTCTAACACAAGTGCAAATTTAGTGATTATTTTGATTTCAGCCACTCAAGAAAATAATTTAGAAAGTTCCTCAGTGGTAATAACACTTACAATCAGTTTGCCATCAGGGGTAAAATTCGGTGTCGTGAGTTTGAAGAGGTCGCTGAGCAACCGCTCCATCTCTACAGCAGTCAGTGTCTGCCCATATTTTACCGCAGCAGCCTTAGCCATGGCGAGTGCAGCCCTGTTTTTCAAGGCGGTTTCAGCAGTTTCTCCGCCCTCAATCTCTTCCTCGATGATTTTAAGAAGAGTGTCAACAGGAGAGGTGTCAATAGTGGGAGCGCCATTGATGCTCCATGAGTTGTCTCCGAGAAATGCGAGGTCAAACCCGAGGTCTGTGAGCACCGGCAACAGAGTGTCCATCACTGAGCTTTGGGTGGTTGATAGTGTCACAACCTCCGGAAAAAGCAATCGCTGGGAACCGAAGCTGCCTTGCGAAATCTGAGAGATGTATTTTTCGTACAGCACTTTGAGGTGCGCTCTGTGCTGATCAATAACCATTACTCCGCTTCGTGACGGTGACATGATAAATCTGCTTTTTACCTGAATGCAGTTGGTTGCCGGAATTTGCTCTGCCGGTGTTTCAAAAATACCCTCCTGCATATCCTGCTCTTCTTCATCAATAGTGATGTTGTTGAGAGCGCTCGCCTGCATAGCGGAAGAGCGGACGGTTTCGGAAGCGAAATCCTCATAAAGTCTGTTCCAGTCGCTTCCCGCCGCCTTAAGCGCGTCATTTTGTCGGTAAGCGGTTGAAAATTTGCGTGATGGCGAAGAATCACTTCCAACAAACGGATTGTATGATGGGTCAAGCTCAACCTGATGCGTAGCCTGAGCGTTTGGCGAGAAAACCGGAATTTCCGGAGCGTCAAGCCGGTCGAAGTCAATACCCTCCGATGCGTTGAAG
>CAMWYV010000288.1 GCA_947178565.1 uncultured Porphyromonadaceae bacterium
CGCCCCCGCTACCGGCATCCGAAAAGCGGAAGTACGCAGTCTATTTGAGAAATGCTACCGGGTCTCTACCTGAAACGTCCATCTAGTCAAAGGCTTCGGACTCGGTCTCGCCTATGTGCATAAGATGGTCAAGGAGCTCAATGGAGAAATCACTGTGGAAAGCGAACTTAACTCAGGAACAAAATTTATAATAACATTACCAATAACTAAAAACTGATTTTTATGGAAGACCGTTTACGTATCCTGCTGTGCGAGGATGATGAAAACCTCGGCATGCTGCTCAGAGAGTATCTGCAGGAAAAAGGCTATAACGCTGACCTCTACGCTGACGGCGAGAGTGGCTACAAAGCATTTCTCAAAGGCAAATATGACCTTTGTGTGCTTGATGTGATGATGCCCAAGAAAGATGGATTCGCACTCGCAAGCGAAATCCGCACCATCAATTCTGAGGTGCCCATCATTTTCCTCACCGCCAAATCGCTCAAGGAAGATATTCTTGAAGGATTCAAGATTGGTGCGGATGACTATATCACAAAGCCGTTCTCCATGGAGGAGCTTCTTTTCCGTATCGAAGCAATTCTCCGTCGTGTAAAAGGCAAGAAAGGCAAGGAAGTTACCATGTATAAGATCGGTAAATTCACCTTTGATACCCAGAAACAGGTGCTTATGATTGACGACAAGGTCAATAAGCTCACAACCAAGGAGTCCGAACTTCTCAGTCTGCTTTGCGCTCATGTCAATGAGATTCTTGAAAGAAACTTCGCCCTCAAGACTATCTGGATTGACGACAACTACTTCAATGCAAGAAGCATGGACGTGTATATCACACGTCTGCGCAAATATCTTCGCGAAGATCCCTCGATCGAGATTATCAACATCCACGGCAAGGGCTACAAGCTCATCGCACCCGAGGCGGAAGCTTCAGAGAAATAACTTCCCGCAATTAATATAACAGGCGGAGGTAGGAATAATCCTGCCTCCGCCTGTTATATATGGTTGACAAATTCAATTTTGTCACTCTAATTTGTGTACATGATTTAAATATATTTAGGCGGTTAAATCAATTTATCCATTTTTTGTTTTTTGAGTCGTAAACTTTTGCTCCGGCTGTAAACGATCCTTTTGCATTACTTACGACTATGCCGGCTTTGACATATCCGGAATCATCAATTTTTGTTGAAAAGTTAAACGTAGCAGATGTAGCGGTAGCACTTAATTTAGTATCTTGCCATTCTTTGGCATAAGGATTCCATACTCTTAATATAGCTTCAGTAGCTTTCCCATAACCGGATCCGGTAGAGTATGTCCATCGTAAAGTAATATTGCTTCCACTGACAGTGCAATTCCCATAAGTATAAGCGGGCGAAAATGCTTCGTCATTACTTATTGCTGTGTATTTTGCATAGTCGCTAAATGCACTTTCTCCCGCACTATTAACTGCCTTGACTTTATAATAAGCCGATTTACCATTTGTTGGGGGATTTGGGTCAGATAAACCATATTGAGCGTAGCTACTTTCTCCGATTTTTGAATAACTTCCAGATGCAGATGTGCTCTTATATACATAATAAGTGGTCGCGTTGCTCACGGAATTCCAACGCACCCTAACATCAGGGACGGAACTATTACCTTCGTTTGAGACTGTAACACCAGTTGGCGCAGCCGGTTTTTGTTGTGTGTTTCCACTACCGGGATTATTGCTGCCACTATTGCCTCCGGGATTATTATTACCACTATTGCTGCCGGAATTATTGTTACCACTGTTGCCACCTGAGTTATTCATTCCAAGTTGTGTAACGTCAATTGACGCAAATCTGCCATATCCGTTCATAACCTCTACATTTGCAGCACGTGCCCCACTTTGATTGTTAGGAGTAGCTGAGAGTGTAATCATATTATCGTGTCGTTCTATTACCAACCAGCTTGCTGAAGAATGCGCAGATGAAATATAGCCATTGCTTTCTAAAGTTACGGTTTGTGTACCTCCTCCATATGGAAACGTAATGTTGTAAGTGGATAAACTTATTGATGTATCTTCAGGTTCATCACTCCCACAAGAAGGCAGTATAATTGTCATAATAAGATAAATAGCTGAACTGAGTAATATTAAATGTTTCCTCATGATACAATTTTCTCTTGACCTTACAGTCCAATCGGTCGGTTCTCAGATACAGAAGCGTGGACCGCATTACCATATCTCCTACTGATGGTCCTGAGAAAACCTTGAATGCAAAGATATGAAAACAGCTGCCCACGCTATAGCGCGAGAACCGCCTTGTTACCTTCTTGCATTCGTTGAAAATTTCTCAGGTTTTCAGTAGCAAGATAAGCAAAACGCTTCTTCTTTTAATTAGTATGTCGTGTCATTCCGGATTGACGATGCGAATTTACGCAATATTCCTTAATCGAACAAATTGGGCTGTTTCCTTGGCGATATTCTGCGGATTTGTTGTTCGGTTTGCCAATCTTTTGTTTGAAATATTTGTTAATGAAATAAGAGTGGTGTATCTTTGCATTATAAATGATAGCACTATGGAAGCAGCGATAAATAGAAAATCTACCATGTTCCGTC
>CAMWYV010000289.1 GCA_947178565.1 uncultured Porphyromonadaceae bacterium
TATATGGGATGAGCACCGGGAAGGATGTGTTAACAATTAGACAAACTATTTTTGCAGCATGGAGCATGAGATACTTTCAAAAGATTTGATTCCGCAGCCGGAGCTGTGGCGATGCGCTGTCGTAATTGAGCGGAGCCGGCTCGATGTGGCTCTTTTCCCGCCGGTGGAGTCGGAGCGGCTTGTTCACCGCACTATTTTGCTTAACCGGGATGCTTCTTCCCACACAAAGGCTGTGCAGGAGGCGGTATATGCCAACCCGCTTCTTCTCAGTGATTTCACCCGCATGGATGTGCTCACCGACACCGGTGATTTCTGCATTGTGCCGCGCGATACCGCACGGAGCGTGAATGCGGGCGAGATTCTTGCCGCAGCCAAGATCGACCTCACCGGCAAGAGCGCCGAGATTGCCCATGCCACCGAGCATATATCTGTCGCTTTCGCGCTGGACGCACCACTCGCCGGATTCATCCGCCGCACATTTTTCAATGTGCGCCTCAGCCATGTCTTCGCGCCCATCATCGCCAACCCGCCTGCATCGACCGCGCTGTTCGCCGAATGTTCACAGGAAAAGGTGCTCGTCACCGCTACCGACGGAGGCAACCTGATTTTCGCCAATATTTTCCGCTGCGACTGCCCGGAGGATGCAACATATTTCATCACCGCTGTGAGCCGCAGCCTGCCGGTGAAGAATCTGCCCGTTATCCTCACCGGCAACGCTCCCTATACCGATACCGTGCGGGAATATATCACCCGCTACGTTGACGAGCCGCATCGTCTTGAGGTAAATCCTTCGCTGGCGCGTCTCGGCGAGGAGAGCCTCACCATGCCACAACCACTCACTGCACTACTCACATGCGAATAATAAGAGGAAAATTCGGGCGACGTAGATTTGACGTACCCACAAACATAACCGCGAGACCGACTACCGATTTTGCCCGCGAAAACATCTTCAACGTCATTGAAAATCTCATCGACATCGAGGGTATTGACGCGCTTGACCTCTTCGCCGGTACCGGAGCGATCACTCTGGAACTGCTGAGCCGCGGAGCCGCTTCGGTCACAGCCGTGGAAAAAGCATCCACACAATACAATTTCATCGCCAAAGTCGCGAAGCTGCTCGGTGTCGATAATCTGCGACTGGTGCGCGGCGATGCCCTGCGATATATCGCCTCCACCACTGCGAAATTTGACTTCATCTTCGCCGATCCGCCATACGATATGCCCGGTTTCGCTGAAATCCCGGGTAAGATTCTCGGCAGCGATATGCTCAAGCCGGGCACAATCATCGTGGTGGAGCACTCGAAACGGCACGATTTCTCCTCACTGCCGCATTTCATTCAGCACAGGGAATATGGCAGCGTGAATTTCTCTATTTTCAGAATCCCCGAAGAGTAAAAGCTTATGGAAAACAGAAAACCGCGACTCGTCATCTCCACCGGCGCCGGAATGAGCGCCGAGAGCGGTATCAGCACATTCCGCGATTCTGGCGGACTGTGGGAAAACCATAATGTAATGGATGTGGCGAGTGCCGACGGCTTCGCCAGAAATCCGGCACTGGTGCATCAGTTTTACAACGCCCGCCGCCGAGATCTGCTCAAGGCTCAGCCCAATCAGGGACACCTTGCGCTGAAGGAACTCGAAAAATATTTTGACGTGTATATCATCACACAGAATGTCGATGACCTGCACGAGCGCGCCGGCAGCTCGAAAGTGCTCCATCTCCACGGCGAACTGATGAAAGTGCGCGCCATTGAAAATCCCGACCTCATATATACTCTTGATGAAGAGCATCTCGACACCACACCGGAGAGCACCGATTCAGAGGGCAATCATCTGCGCCCACATATTGTTTTCTTCCAGGAGGCTGTGCCAAACATCGAGCGAGCAATAGAATGGGCGGATATGGCTGACATATTTGTTGTCATAGGCACCTCACTCGTCGTTTATCCCGCCGCCTCACTGCTGCACTACGTGCGCCCCGGTGTGCCCGTTTACTATATAGACCCCAACCCGGCGACTGTTGGCTCGAATGTGAAAGTTATTCGCAAAGGTGCATCCGAAGGAGTTGCCGAGCTAACCGACATTCTTCTTAAAAATTTGCATACTCGGTAATGTATTGTAATTTTGTCGCGTCAAAAAACTAAAACATTATGTCAACATATACCGAATCAAAACCGAAAGTAACAACCCGCCGCCTACGCGAAATGAAGGAAAACGGCGAAAAGATAGCTTGCCTCACCGCATACGACTACACTACCGCCACACTTGTTGACGGTGCCGGAATGGATCTTATCCTCGTTGGGGACAGCGCGTCGAATGTCATGGCCGGCAACCTCACCACCCTGCCCATCACTCTTGATGAGATGATCACTTATGCCAAGGGTGTGACCAAAGGTGTGAAAAGAGCATTGGTGGTTGTTGACCTGCCTTTCGGCACATACCAGGGCAACTCGAAAGAAGCGTTGGCAAGCGCGGTGCGCGTCATGAAAGAGGCTAACGCAGAGGCGGTGAAACTTGAGGGTGGTTCGGAGATTCGCGAGAGCATCGAGCGTATT
>CAMWYV010000290.1 GCA_947178565.1 uncultured Porphyromonadaceae bacterium
AAGTGATTGAAATCAATGAAAACCTTGAGGACAATCCGCGCCTGGTCAATGAGGACTGTATGGCAAACTGGATTATCAAAGTGAAAATCTCTGATCCCGCCGAGCTTGAGGAGCTTATGGATGAGGCTGCATACAAGGCTTTCTGCGACAGCGAAGGCGCTCACTGATAAAATCACCGAAATGAGCCATCGTTATTTTCCTCACACTCAAGCCGACATCGAGGCGATGCTTGAGCGATGCGGCGTATCTTCCACAGAGCAGCTCTATGATGATGTGCCGCAAGAATTACGACTGAAGAAAAAATATGACCTGCCAAAGGCATTGACCGAGAAAGAGGTTCGCGATTACTTCAATAAACTGGGTGCCAAGAACACTCAGCTCACTTGCTTTGCAGGAGGAGGTTTCTATCACCGCTACACTCCATCGGTGATTCCGGCTATTCTCTCCCGCTCTGAATTTCTCACATCATACACCCCATATCAGCCTGAAATATCTCAGGGTACGCTCCAGTATATCTTTGAATATCAGAGCATGATGACAGAGCTTACCGGGCTGGATGTCAGCAACGCATCCATGTATGACGGCGCTACCGCCACTGCCGAAGCTATGATGATGAGTATCGCCGCAACACGTAAGCGTGATACCGTTCTCGTGTCATCGACACTTAATCCCAAAGTGATGGAGGTGGTGAAAACCTATGCCCGCTATCACAATGTAAATATTCTTGCAATAGAAGCTGCCGACGGCGTGACTTCGCTTGAGGATATGAAAGGGAAACTGGAGGGAGGCAAAGTAGCCGGAGTGATACTGCCTCAGCCAAACTATTTAGGTATAATAGAAGATTTCACCGGATTTTCAGATGCCATTCATGAGGCTGGGGCACTGATGATAATGAATTGTGTGGCATCGGATCTTGCTGTTCTGAAAACTCCTGCCGAATGGGGTGCGGATATTGCCGCCGGTGATGCGCAAAGCCTCGGTATGCCCCTCTCTTTCGGGGGACCGTATCTCGGATTCCTCTGCTGCACCAAAGCGCTTATACGTAAAATGCCCGGAAGAATCGTGGGAGCGACAGAAGATGTTAACGGCAACCGTACATTCGTGCTCACGCTTCAGGCACGCGAGCAGCATATCCGCCGCGACAAAGCCACAAGTAATATATGCTCCAACCAGGGTCTTATGGCACTCCATACAGCCGTATATCTGAGTCTTCTCGGCACCAAGGGATTGCGCGAAGTCTGCGAGGTTTCCGTCAATGGAGCGCATTATCTCGCCGAAAGACTTGAAGCTACCGGTAAAATGACCCTCATATATCCCGACAAGCCATATCTCAACGAATTTGCGATGAAATGTGACTTCAAGGTTGATGATCTGCTCAGAGTGTGCATCGAGAATGAAATTCTCGCAGGCATAAAGCTGAGTGACAACGAAATTCTCACTGCAGTCACGGAAATGCAGACCCGCGAAGAGATAGACCGCCTGATTGAGATTGTTTCAACCACTAAATTTCCACAGCTATGAACAAGGAATATTACGGTAAACTGATTTTCGAGCTTTCACGCCCGGGCAGAAAAGGCGCAGACATTCCTTCAAATGGCTGCGGGAGTTCATTATCATCAATCCCGGCATCTCTTCTGAGAGAAAAATCACCATCACTCCCCGAGGTTGATGAACCAACCGCCGTGCGCCACTATACCAACATGAGCAACAATAACTTCGGAGTGGATACAGGCTTTTATCCACTCGGCTCATGCACCATGAAGTACAATCCCAAGATCAACGAGGAGATGGCGGCTCACCCCGCTATGACAGCGCTTCATCCTGCGGCACCGGTATCTGCCGTGCAGGGTGCGCTTGAAGCCTATTGGAATCTCCAGTGCGCGCTCTCTGAAATCGGTGGCATGGCTGCATTCACCCTGAATCCTTTTGCAGGAGCTCACGGTGAGCTGACCGGTCTTATGGTAATACGTGCATATCACAACAGCCGGGGTGACGAAAAACGCACAAAAGTGATTGTTCCGGACTCGGCTCATGGAACCAATCCCGCAAGTGCGGCAGTTGCAGGACTTAAGGTCGTTGAGGTAAAGAGCCTCGCCGACGGAACGGTTGACGTTGATGCTCTTGCCGGATTGCTTGATGATACTGTTGCTGCCGTGATGATGACCAATCCCAATACCGCGGGACTTTTTGAAAGCAATGTGGCAAAGATTGCGGATATGGTTCATGCAGCGGGAGGACTGATGTATTACGACGGAGCTAACCTCAACCCCATGCTCGGTATTGCACGTCCCGGTGACATGGGATTTGATGTTATGCACATCAACCTCCACAAAACATTCTCCACTCCCCACGGAGGAGGCGGACCCGGTTCAGGACCCGTAGGTGTGAGAGCCGGACTTGAAAAGTTTCTGCCTAACCCGAAAGTAGTCAAACTTGCCGACGGCACTTTTGATATTGTCACCGACCCTGATGCTCTTGGAAGCGTATCGGCTACCCTCGGTAATTTCGGTGTGCAACTCAGAGCGCTGGCATACATTCTGTCGCTCGGCAG
>CAMWYV010000291.1 GCA_947178565.1 uncultured Porphyromonadaceae bacterium
AACTTATCATTATAGATAATCGAACCCGTTGTAGCTTTGTAGTCATCGATATATGCGTTGTAGAGCCAACGAGGGATGAAGAGTTTGGCACCCTCTTTTTCCTGAAGGAAATCACTTGCCGAACGGCAGAAAGTGAGAATAGCATCGTAGGCATTCGTGCGGTCGATGACTTCGCCGAACTCAAAGAGGTTGCCCTTATCGGTTGCGATAGCACCGGCAGCTATCTCCTTCGCGGTGATAGTATCGAAGCCATCGAACAAGTCAACTGTTTTTGTGCCTTTGTCGTTGCGCACTGCATTAAAAAGGTGTGCATCGATACCTTCACCGATTTTCTTGGCGAGATACATTACCACCTTACGGGCAATCTCGGTATTTTTCAATGCCTCGCCCTTGGTTACGGAAGAACCGTAAATAGTCTGATAAACAGAGTTGGGTGAGAACTTCTTGACAACAGAGCCCAGGTATGTTTTAAGCTCGCGGGTGATGATTTCAACACCTTCATCATCGATGCGTGTTTCGCTGTACGGACCGATTTCTATATCACCTGTAAGCTCACCGACCTTTTCGGAGTAGCGGATGCCACGGCGGAGTGTCATATGAGCAAGTGATTTTGAAAGGGCGTGCACCGGCATCATCAATAATTCCGGGCGGAATTTTCTTGCAGAGGTCGCAAGATCCTGATCTGTTATAGTGACTTTTCCCATTATTACAAGTCTTTAATTTCGTTGTAGTATTCGAGTGATGATTTTTTTGTTTCTTCGCCGGCATCATCCTTGATGTCGTCGGTTTTATCGCCGGGGAGTTTCTTGAGATTCTCAACCTGGGCGGTAAGGTCGTCAACCTTTTTATTAAGGTCTTCGATAGTGGCATCCTTCTCAGCCGCTGAAGCTGCAGAGGATTCAAGAGTTTCGAGGCGGTTTGAAATCTGTTCGAACTGCTCGGCAGGAACAGACACATAACCGTCATTGTCAGGGGTGATTGCGTCGAGCTTCAGAAGCTGCTCGGCACTTTTGAAATTGAATTTTTTGTCTTTCATTTTGGAATGTTTAGGTGTGATTTCATCCTGCACTTCCGGGGCTGGAAGCCCGTCAGTAGTTATGCCGATAGCATTGAATTTTGTAAATGTCGCCGCGGTGATATTGAGTTTGGAGGACTTTGTACCGGCGGCAATCTCATCGACAAAGCCCAAGTCGTGCGCTTCCTTAGCCGTAAGCCAAGCACCGCGTTTAAGAATGTCAAGGATTTCCGAAACTTTCTTGCCGCAACGCTCGGCGTACATGTTGGCGAGCACTACATCGATTTTGTCATTTTCCTTCTTGTTTTCCGTAAGCTCTTCGATGAGCTGCTGCATCTGATCCGCATTGTAGCTACCCCACGCATCTATGAAGTTGCTGCACTTGTGAACCAGGAACATAGCGAACTCGTCAATTACCACGTGCTTTGCTCCCATCGCAATGACAGTAGCGGCACTGGCGACGAAACCGCTCAGATAAACAGTAACATCGCCATGATCGATAAATTGCTTGCGGATATCGAGGGCGTGATTCAGATCACCGCCCAAAGAAGAAATCTTTACATCAACATGCTTTCCGGCATAGTTTGACAGGACACTGCGAACGTAACGCTTGCTGTACCCCCAGTTGCCGATGTAATCATCAATAGTAAGTTGATATCGCATAAAACATTGATTTTATGCGAAAGTACCCCCTGTATGACCTGTAATAAAATACCTGTTTTAACGAATAAGAAGCACACCCATAGCCGATTGGTACTCGACTGTAAGGGTATATCCCGAAGCTGTCTGCACATCGCCCGGAAAATTCTGAACCGCTGTGATAACCGGGTAAGGTTTGTCAACTCCACCTATTATATATCTGCTATTATCAACGGTGCGGAAAACAACCGCGTTTTCAGTACCGCAAAGATTATACGGCAACTCCTTGATACGTGCGGTAAGTTTAACCGTGTGGATGAGCTCGCGATTTTCAATGCGGGACTCATCCGTACAGTCACCCAAACTCACCATGCACAGAGGTTCAGGAGTCAACTCAGGCAAATATGCCAAACTCAACTCTTGATCCACCACCATACCGGTAAGCTCTTTTATTGGAATGTATTCCAATTCTACAACGAAGCCTAATACTTTAGGCTGATTTTTCACCTGAACTACAGGAATGCCCGGTGAACCTGTGCCGGCTTCCATATTTTTATCCATGTTTGCAGTTGTTTGGGTTTGTTCGCGGTTGTTCGCGGTTGTTCGCGGTTGTACGTGAATAAAGAAAACGAGTCTTATTGTGGTGCACGAATTTTTGTATTTTTTCTGAGGTTGATGCCATTTTTCGCGTAAGCCTCGCGAATACGGTAGTAACACTGGCGAACGGTGTTGATTCGGTCGATACCGATGCCGTTCTTCTCGCACCATGCCCCGATAAGGCTATTAAGCCCTACCGGTGACTTTTCAAGCTGCGAGATATCAGCCCAGAGAGTGCGGACAAAAAGGTCCTTTACCGCTTCCCTGACTGCTTTCTTTCCCCTTTCACCTATAT
>CAMWYV010000292.1 GCA_947178565.1 uncultured Porphyromonadaceae bacterium
TAATAAATCTATCCAAACGCTATTTTAATAAACGAATTTATTCAAGACAATGGATAACAAGAATTCCGACAGTATAATTGTGGATTTCGCCGCTCCGGAGCACGCAGTCCACTCTGAACGGATATGTACCCTCATATATGAGTCGGCTCTGCAGAGAGGCACCGGTATCGCACGCCGCTCACCCGACTATATCTCCGCAAAAATAACAGGTGGAAAGGCAGTTGTGGCTCTTGACGGCGACAAACTGATAGGCTTCAGCTATATAGAGTGCTGGGGGCACGGTGACTTCGTTGCCACATCGGGGCTTATCGTTGACCCGGAGTATCGTCACAACGGACTAGCGGCTCGCATCAAGGAGAAAACATTTGAGCTTGCGCGCATGAGATTTCCCTTCGCCAAGATATTCAGCATCACCACATCACTGCCCGTGATGAAACTGAACAGCCGCATGGGCTACCGCCCCGTCACATTCTCGGAGCTCACCGACGACGATGAGTTCTGGCAGGGATGCCAGGGCTGCAAGAACTATGACATATTGCAGAGAAACAACCGCCGTATGTGCCTCTGCACCGGTATGCTGTATGACCCTGCCGCCCCGGTGGAAAAGCCTTCGGAATCCACCCCTTACAAAATGCTGATCAAAAACAAAATCAGCAAATTACTACACCTCAAGAAATAATAACAAACATACAATATGGAACAGAAAAAGAAAGTTCTCCTCGCATTCAGCGGCGGACTCGATACATCTTTCGCAGTAAAATATCTCAGTGAAGACCTCGGATATGAGGTTCACACAGCCATAGCAAACACAGGAGGCTTCTCAGATGAGGAACTCGCCGTTATCGCTGACAAGGCAAAGAGACTCGGCGCGGCTTCACACACCACACTCGATGTCACCAAGGACTATTACGACAAGAGCATCAAGTATATGATTGCCGGTAATGTGCTCAGAAACGGCACATATCCTATCAGTGTGTCATCCGAGCGTATCTTCCAGGCTATCGCAACTATCGAGCACGCCAAGAAAATCGGAGCTCACGCCGTGGCTCACGGTTCAACCGGTGCAGGAAACGACCAGGTGCGTTTTGACCTCACTTTCCAGATTCTCGCTCCGGAAATCGAAATCATCACCCCTACCCGCGATATGACCCTCACCCGCGAGTATGAAATCAACTATCTCAAGGAGCATGGCTATGAGGCTGACTTCAAGAAGATGGAATACTCTATCAACAAAGGTCTCTGGGGCACCAGCATCGGCGGCAAGGAAACACTCAAATCAGAGCAGACACTGCCTGAGAGCGCATATCCCAGCCAGATAACAGCTACCGAGCCGGAGAGCCTCAAACTCACATTCACTCAGGGTGAACTCACCGGAGTGAACGGCAAGGAATATACCGACCGTATCGCGGCTATACGCGCCGTTGAGGCTATCGGTGCCAAATTCGGCATAGGCAGAGATATGCATATCGGTGACACCATTATCGGCATCAAAGGCAGAGTTGGTTTCGAGGCAGCAGCGCCCATACTTATCATCGCCGCACACAAGATGCTCGAAAAGCATACCCTGACCAAATGGCAGCAGTACTGGAAAGACCAGGTAGGCACATGGTACGGAATGTTCCTGCACGAAGCCCAGTATCTGGAGCCTGTGATGAGAGACATGGAGGCTATGCTCGAATCATCGCAGAGAAATGTGACCGGTACTGTGGAGATTCTTCTTCGTCCCTACACCTACACACTTGTCGGAGTGGATTCACCGTTTGATCTGATGAAAACCGATTTCGGCGAATATGGCGAGGTAAACAAAGCCTGGAGCGCCGATGATGTTAAAGGATTTACCAAAATCCTCGGCAACCAGATGAAGATTTATCACAACGTTCAGAAACGCAACGGCAAAGCGGAATGAAAGTAGGAATAATCGGCGGCGCAGGATACACCGCGGGAGAGCTGATTCGTCTGCTCATTAACCATCCCGAGGTAGAAATAGCCTTTGTCCACTCCACCAGCAATGCAGGCAACCCGATAACCGCCGTGCATGGCGGACTGCTCGGAGAAACCGACCTCAAATTCAGCTACACCCATCCGCTCGATGATATAGATGTGCTGTTTCTCTGCTCCGGACACGGGCAGAGCACCGCATTCTGGGCAGAAAATCCGCTGCCTGAACATCTCAAGGTCATTGATCTCGCACAGGACTTCCGCGATGAGTCAAACGGATATGTTTACGGACTTCCCGAGGCTAACCGCACAGCAATCCAAAGTGCGAGACTAATAGCTAATCCCGGTTGCTTTGCAACTGCCATACAGCTCTCGCTGCTGCCGCTCGCCAATGCCGGAAAAATCAATTCTCCCGTGCAGATTACCGGAATAACCGGCTCCACAGGGGCTGGTGTAAAACCCGGAAGCACAACACATTTCAGCTGGAGAGCCGATAATCTATCTGTTTATAAAGCCTTCAACCACCAGCATCTTTCATAAATCAGACCCACTCTCGCCAAATTGCAGCCCGGTGAGCCGATAGAG
>CAMWYV010000293.1 GCA_947178565.1 uncultured Porphyromonadaceae bacterium
TCTGTTCCTTTCATTTTCGTTACTTTTCTATTGTAACGCTATTTTAGGACTTGACAAAATGTGATAAAAAGCTGCCCGCAACTCCGGGCTAAAATATAAAACAGGCTTCTGCAATCAGCGCCTGCGCATTAGCCCCCTGGCTTTCTTGAAAATCCGGAAAGCTATTATCGCGTAATCCACATAATTGAGGCTGCCGAGAATACGACCTATCAGCCCTCCCGAGCGTGTCATCGCCGTGCTTGAGTAAATACCTCTCGCACTTGCCACCATTCGCTCTTTCTCTATTTCGAGACGCGCCTCGGTATATGCTTGCTGATACCTAAGTTCATCAATATCGTACCCTTTCCACTGAGGATGGTTTTCTGTAAGTTTCACTTTTTTGTCCATAATCCGGCATTATCATCAGGAGAGAAACAGTTTTGAAATAAATCTTGCGATAGGATTCATTATAAACGGCTTACGGAATACAAAAAGAATCGCTATCAATATCAAGTACATGAAACTGATGCAGGCATACCCCCATCCAAGACCGATATATGGAGCCAACCAGTGGGCTGCCGCCATGGAAATAAAGAAGATAAACACCACTGCAAGCACAAATGCCGCAACAGTTACCGCCCCAGCTGTGAGAAATACTGTGACTTTCTCCGCCATAGTCAGCCTTGCATATCTGATATACAACTTAGCGTAATCTGTAAACTGATTACGTATCTGTGAGTATTGGTTTGATTTATCGCTCATTTCAGAACCTGTTTGTGGAGATTAAAGGCACACAACCGCAGCGAAGAACCTTATCCTCGCTGCAAGATGTGTTACCTCATGTGTTTCAGGTATTATTGCTCTTCAATTTCGCTGGTAAGCTGCTCAACAAGAGCATCAATCTCATTTTCGGTGCAAAGAATACCTTTTTTCTGAAGAATTTCCTTAATCTTGCGACGGGTTGTCTCACCTTTCTCAGGAGCAAGCAGCAAAGCGGCTCCTGCTCCTACAATCGCTCCGCCAATGAAGGCATAAAGTACGCTGATATTTCTCATCTTGATAATTATTTATTTGTTGATTTCCTCGGCTATTTCTTCAGCGAGCTCTTCAATCTTGCTCTTTTTGAGCTTGATGCCTTTTGACCGGAGGAATTTAACTATCTCATCACGAGTGGTTTCACCTTTTTCAGGAGCGAAAAGGAGACCTACAGCAGCACCGGCAACAGCACCGCCGATAACAGCGAGAATAATGTTAAGTGGTTTCATAATGCTTTATCTTATTTATTAGTTTCCTTTATAACAACAGACAAAGGCAAAATGTTGGATATATACCCAATTTTATCGTCTGCTCTGCGAAGATAAACATTTGCCACTATTTTAGCAAATACCCGTCACAAAGGACTATTCAATCGCTTGTGCGCACAAGATGCTTGATACTTCTGCGTATAGTGCTCCATTTCGGGAAGATTGCCCAGGGTCTGACCGGCCCGTAACCTACCATTATAAGAGATATAGCTATCAACGCGACGATCAGTAGCCATCCATAAATCTCTTTCATAGACACTACCAGCGCATGGATATGAGTCATCCCATATAGCTTACTGATAGACATATGTGCGACTCCGTATAGAGTATCGACCATCTCACCACTTATTATAGCTGCATTTTTTGCGACTGCATGACGCAGAAACTCGCCAACAAGAGCCGGACCCAATGTCGCCCCCATAACCGCCCCTGTAAAGCCATTGATAGTCAGAGCCTGAGGGAAAACAGTAAACGGCAATCCGCTCTGAACTATAGAAGTAAGGAAGACTATTGAAATAATAACCGAAGCCATACCCCTGAAAAACAACGGGACAAACAGCATCTCTTTTTCAACATTGTAATCTATAAAAAAATAGAAATAAGCCAGATATACCCCTGCAAGTGCGAATCCTATTACCGTCATGGTCTTATACGACCACTTTCTGAGCGCGAAAGTATAGTACGTAAAGCCGCAGCCGACTATTATTCCGACAAACACATACCAGTTTAGATCTATAAGATTGGTTTCATCAAATCCCAGAATATTGGCGGCATATGAGTGCTCAAAAACATGCTCGGTAGCAAGGAGTGTAAAGAACACAAGATATACAAGTGTAGCTCTCCTTACATTTCTGTTCCTCAGTGCCATGAAAGAGATATACGGATGATGCAGAAACGACGCTCTCCATAGATTTATAGCTGCAAAACCACCGCCGAGAATGGCAGCCACACGTATTTCAGAAGCATCCCACCAGTCATAGTAGTTACCGTAAACGCATATGAATGTGAAGCACATCATGAATCCCGCCCAGAGGAGAGACCCAATCCAGTCAACACCAAGCAGCGGAATAAACATAGGACCTCTCACAGGCCTCACAAATATCATCACCATAATCAGCATCAGAGCCAGCAAACCTATCATAATCAGCTGCATATACTCCCACTGGATATAAAATGAAGTGTATATGGTAGCAATTCCGCTGAGTTGAATCACACTGTCAACTATTATAT
>CAMWYV010000294.1 GCA_947178565.1 uncultured Porphyromonadaceae bacterium
ATCTGACATCGGTAAATACCTGAGCCAAAGTCTTCTTATCATTTTCAGCCACAAAACCACGGCTGTCATAACGAGCCTCTTTATCGGCATACAGATCGATAATCTCCGCATCGGTATAATCATGATACTGCTCGCTGTGCAGCACCGCGCTTACCGGCAAACGACCCGCATCCACTCCCGAATCGGCAGGATAGCCGAGAGTAATTGTCGTTACCGGCACAACAAGAGAGGGCAACCGGAGAATCTCAGCTATCTGAGGTGCGTTATAGGTTGTGGTGCCGAGATAGCAGCAACCGAGTCCCCTCATCTCTGCCGCAGTGCAGAATTGCTGGGCAAAAATAATTGTATCAAGCACTGCGGTCATGAACGACTGGAAGTTATCATATCCCGGATTTGCCTCACTGAGCACACACCATCGTGAAAAACGGCTGAAATCGGCACAGATAGTAAGCACAACATCACAGGAAGTTACCGACGGCTGATTGAAATGACATGGAGCAAGCACCTCCTTAATATCCTTGGAGCGGGTTGCAACCACACTGTAGAGTTGCATATTTCCGGTGGTCGGAGCATGAATAGCCTCCTCTACAATTTCCTTTATCAACTCATCCTCAATGTGGCGCGGAGTATAATTCCTTATAGTACGGCGCTCTTCAAAAAATTTCTTGTTTGTCATCGCATCAATAATTATTTTGCTCCAAAATTACAAATTACGTCAAGCATTGACAACTCCAAAATAAACTTTGGGAAAACTTTCGTCAAATCACAGTTTCATCCACCGCTGATTACCAACGATTTAAAAAATCAAACCGGAAAACTTATCTACATTTATCCTTTTTACTCGTTCCCGATTTGTTCAATCGAAAAAAAAATACAAATTTTGCACCCGGCTATGAAATACTGCGTTGAGAGGACATACTTTCCAAATTTAAATCCTCGACAACACTAACTTATTAGTACAATTTTACCAAAGTGGAGAACACTGTTTACAGTCATGACGAAGCTAATGAGGCTTCATTGAAATACTTTGACGGCGATGAACTCGCCGCAAGAGTATGGGTTAGCAAATACGCCCTAAAAGATTCATACGGCAATCTTTACGAAAAGACTCCCGCCGATATGCACCGACGTCTCGCTAAAGAGATTGCACGAATCGAAAAGAACTACCCTGACCCCATGAGCGAGGAGGAAATTTTCAGTCTCCTCGACAAGTTCAGATACATTGTGCCGCAGGGTAGCCCAATGACTGGTATAGGCAATGAATTTCAGATTGCATCACTAAGCAACTGCTTTGTGATCGGACTTGACGGCAAGCCCGACTCATACGGCGGTATCATCAAGATTGATGAAGAGCAGGTGCAGCTGATGAAGAGAAGAGGAGGTGTCGGACACGATCTCTCTCACATCCGTCCAAAAGGCACTCCGGTCAAAAATTCCGCGCTCACATCAACAGGTCTCGTTCCTTTCATGGAACGTTTCTCCAACTCAACCCGTGAAGTAGCGCAGGATGGTCGCCGTGGTGCCCTGATGCTCAGTGTAAGCATAAAGCATCCTGATTCCGAGTCATTCATTGACGCAAAAATGACCGAAGGCAAGGTCACAGGAGCCAATGTATCCGTGAGAATCGATGATGAATTCATGAAAGCAGCCACTGCAGACAATACATATCGTCAGCAGTTCCCCACCAACTCATCAAACCCTGACATCATTAAAGATATTGAGGCAAAACCTCTCTGGGATAAAATTGTACACAATGCATGGAAAAGCGCTGAACCGGGAGTGCTGTTCTGGGACACAATCATACGGGAATCTGTGCCTGACTGTTACGCGGATCTCGGTTTCCAGACTATATCCACCAACCCCTGCGGTGAGATTCCACTATGCCCCTATGACAGTTGCCGCCTTCTTGCCGTGAATCTCTACAGCTATGTCAAGCATCCGTTTACCAAAAATGCTGAGTTTGATTTCGAACTATTCGGAAAACATATCCGCAAGGCACAGCGCATAATGGATGACATAATTGACCTTGAGGCAGAAAAAATCGACAAGATTATCGCTAAGATTGAATCCGACCCGGAAACAGCCGAAGTCAAACAGACAGAGCTGAATCTCTGGCACAAGATTCGCACCAAGACACTTCTCGGACGTCGCACCGGAGTAGGCACTACCGGTGAAGGAGATATGCTTGCCGCTCTCGGGCTGCGATACGGCACTACCGAAGCAACCGATTTCTCCGAGAAGGTACACCGTGCCATTGCCCTCGCCGCATACCGCGAATCTGTTGAGCTCGCACGTCAGAGAGGAGCATTCAAGGTTTACGATGCCGCACGCGAAGAAAATAATCCATACATCAACCGCCTCAGGGAAGCTGATCCGGAACTTTACGAAGACATGAAGAAATATGGCAGACGCAATATTGCCTGCCTCACTATCGCCCCGACCGGCACCACCAGCCTGATGACGCGAACCACCAGCGGTATCGAGCCTGTATTTATGCCGGTATATAAGCG
>CAMWYV010000295.1 GCA_947178565.1 uncultured Porphyromonadaceae bacterium
ATGTCAACCTTAAAAATAATTTGACATTTACATAATTTTTCTCATGCATCACACGCACCGGGCACTCTGCACTCGATAGAGTCATCGCCCATAGCCACCTCGCTCTCGTCAGGCACACGGGGCGCGGGAGCCCAGATGCCGTGCTGACGCTGGATATGCGCCGAAGCCGCCGCGTTAAATCCCTTGCGATACGCCTCTTTCTCCGCCCTGTCAATCAGCGCCCGCACATCGGGTTTGTTCAAGTTTTCTGTGTTGTCTGCCATAATATAGATATTATAAGATTAAGTATAATTTGGTTTATCATCTTTTGACTTTGCAAAGATAATGACATTAATGGCAACAAACCAAATTATTTTGCAAAAATTTTTCAGGAATTTTACAACTCACTCATTTTCAGCACCACATATCTCACCCCAATCACCCCTATCGCCACAAGCCGACCGGACACCCACATCTGTTCCTACGGAACACTTCTAATATTTTTTTTACATTAATGTGTTTTATCACATAATATTTTTTATAATTTTGCGCCATTATAAGAACTCAATACACAAGATTATTCAACATGAGAAAGTTTTTACCGTTAGTACTGACTTTGATACTCATCGCACCGGCTCTCGCACACGCAGAGACCAGAGAAGTGGTAATATATTCAAATCAGATTCTTGAGCCGGATTCACTCCATCTCAAATACGCATTAGGCACCTACGATAAGTACCAGAAATACAACACGGTCTGGGGAGAGATTACTGCGGAGGGTTATAGGTATGGATACATAGAGAGTACTTATCCTTTTAAAGAGGGACCGGTTTACCAACCTGCCGCACACTTTTCTATCGGTACCACTCCTAACCTGTATGGCATACAGTATCACGGTTTGCCGAATGATGTCATCACATTACACACTTATGAAACTCCTGCCGAAAGCCACACCTCTGCAGTGACCGGATGTTTCAAACTCTTCCGTATTGCTTCAAGCGACTCGGCGTTTCATAGACCGGAGAGAAGAGGCATACACCTCATGAGCGGTTACAATTTTTCAGATAGAGACAGAAGGGCAATGGTACTGACCGCCAAGGATGGCTCATTCACTAAAGTTAAAATCAAGGCTCTCAAATCCAAACCGCTTATGGATCATTACAGATCAGAAGCCGACACCTTGAATCCTGTATTGCACCCTCTGAGACCGACAGATTTCTACTATAAGAATAAGAAAGGTGAATGGACTCAGGCAAAATCAGTCAATGACGGATATATCACTCTTCAAGACCTTTACGATGAGGTGACATTCTACTGCAATCACGACATCCTCATTTACGAGCTGATATTGGAATATGAGGATCCGTCAACCACACCACCGGCTCCACCTGTTTTCGCCGTTCACCCGTATGCCGAGCATGACTACGGAATCAGATATACCCCGCCTACTGAAACCGATAATGCAAAGCTGTTGCTGACAACACTACCCGCAGACGCAAAAAACGTATTCACTTTCACTGACAAGGATCCGAAAGCGGAGATATACTACACCACAAATCCCGACATACCTGCGCCAACCCAATTTGTCACTCTCACCTATCTCAATAAAGATAAAGACCACAATGAGAGCACTGAATGGATGAAAGCCACACCGGGCAAAGGTATATATCTGGGATCTAAAAATCCTGCTGAATTAACAAAAATCCGTGCGGTGGCATTCAGAAAATATGGCGGCAGCAGCGCGGAAACTGTGATCGAGACCTCACTATATAGGGTTCAGCCCCCAGAATTGGATCTCGAGCGCACACTAAGCAAGAATTCCGAAACGGCAGGAACCATCACTTATGACGAGGAGCATGGCATCATATATTATACCGGATATAATCCTCGCATATATCTGAAGTCAGAGATGCGTACACAGGGATGTAGCATTGAAACCGAGAAGGAAAATCAAGGTAGCGGTTCGTCATTAGACCGTAACAACTTCTTCTACATACGATATACAACAGACTTTTCCAAGCCGGTACACTATACTGCTTCTTCCGGTTCTCCACTATTGCATCCCTGGGAGACAAGATGCATCGACGTGCCAACCGGTACTGCAAGCGATCTGCCGGCAAACGGCACCATGAATACCATTCATGTCATATCATTGTTTCACACGGAACAAGGAGGTTATAAAGTATATGACACCAACGAGGGAGACTATAAGGTGTTTCGCGTCGTGAGAAAGACCGATGAGATCAATACCAAAACCATGGCTAAGCCCATTATCAAGATTGACGGTGATATACCCACCGTTTCCCTGCCGGGAAATATCACCGGATATCTCACTCCCGAGCTCCCGATTAAAATCACAGCCGGAGAAATCGAGGGACAGGATGCTCACGGCAAGCTGCAATATCAGCTGTTCGACACCTGGAACCAAAGTCCGGAAGGCACTTGGGCGTCAATTCCATACAAAGGATTGAAAGTTTCGGGGCAGGGTCGAGTTTTTGCAAGGGAATTCCACTACGCCGACTAC